>NZ_DDOI01000067.1:63358-79827 GCF_002341575.1 Marinobacter sp. UBA2498
GAAAGATGTGCGCGAGCACGAAATCTTTTGTAGCGGCTTCACCAAGGGGTTGAGGCGCATGTTTAGCCTGAGCTTCAAACAGATCGGGTAGCAGCTCGCTTCCAACCTGCTGGACAACTGAGTAGCTCAGGTGAGGGAAAAGCTCGTTTAGGCCAAGCCGAACCTGTCGGGCTGAGCGTAGGTAATCCCACGGCAGCTCACTCAGGTCATTGTTCTGAACATGTAGCACAACGGCTTTTGCTGCGCCGGCGTCTCCCTGTTCCCAAGGGATTCTGTATAGCTCCTCATACTCCGCCCGGAAAGCGATGCTGTCCTCAAATGGCAGTACCTCAAAGCCGCGTTTACGAAGTTCAGAAAGTATCTGTTCGTCCAGCAGAACTCCATCAGGATCTGAAGCTATCCACAATCGCGATAGGTCAGACGGAAATTCGTGTAGGATTTTCTTTGCCCAAGCTTTCATGAATCAGTCCTCCCTGACTGGCCAATCCGTAACAACAAGACAGCATTCATATCCGGTAAGCAGGTCTCGGCATCGCGTAAGTCTGCCATACGGTTGTCATGCTCCGCTTGCAGCCGTTTGCGCCGATATTCTCTTACTGCAGGTAATCCGATACGGCCGATAGCCTGCTGGCGGGATTCGAACGAATAGGTAGCGCGGTTCCGCTCTTCCGATAGCCAGGAGCGGTGTTCCTCAAGGAGTTCATTAAACAGCTGTTCACCTTGTGATTGTGCCGCCTTTGATGATGCCTCAAATAGGGTGACGGCGTTCTCCACGTCAGCTGTTGGGTGTACCTCAACAGACTCTGTAAGCAACAGGTCCCAGATCCGTTTTGCAGTAGGTACGAACGAGCGGCCGTCATCCATCACGAATACCGGCAGGAACCGTTTTCTGTTGAACTGGCTGGATGAGTTGCCAGCGCTCAGGCTGATTTCCCAGAGTGACCAAACGCCCTGGACCGTATTCGGCAATCCGTTCACTGTCACCGTTGGCAAAGGCTGACCCGCTACGAAGCGAGGTAGATCGCCGATAACTGCCCGAGCCCTCGGGTCTTCCAAAGTTACCCATTCCAGTTCAGGGTTCTGCTCGGCCGTGCGAGCATCAAAGCATGCGTGAGGGGATTCGCTGCCATCCATCCAATTAATCTGCCAAATATCGCCCTGCCTAGAAGTGGAGCCTCCCCGGCCAGCCAGTCCTGCTGTGATTGCTCGCTCCAGCCAGAATTGCGCTGGGTGATCCCGCCATTTGCGGGCATCGTCAGCTTCCAGCGTATGATCTTCGGTAAGTAAGTCGTTCTCCTTGCGGTAGGTAGTAACCTTCTCACGAACCTGATCAATAACTTCTTCACACTCCTGTTCGATGTCGGAGGGATTCTGCAAGCCCTGAACAAACAGCTCGTCGAATAAAGGTTCTACCTCCACCGAGTCCATGACATCTGCCGCTTTATCAACACCGAACTCTTCTGCAATCAGAGCCAGCTTCTGTTCGAGCACATCGCGAACCCGGTACTCCACGGTATCCGCTAGTACAAAGTTGATTGCCCTAACGATGTGGGGTTGGCCGATGCGATCTACACGCCCAATGCGCTGTTCCAGGCGCATCGGGTTCCATGGCATGTCGAAGTTAACGATAACGTGGCAGAACTGGAGGTTGAGGCCTTCACCGCCCGCATCGGTGGATATCATGACGCGGACATCTTGAGAAAATGCTTTTTGGGCTTTGGTGCGAGCTTCGAGATCCATTCCGCCATTCAGCAGGGCGACAGTGAAGCCTCGGCTTTCCAGGTAGTCCGCTAGCATTGCCTGCGTTGGCACGAACTCGGTGAACACCAGAACTTTCAGTTCTGGGTCGTTTTCCTCCTGCTGAAGTTTGTAGATCAGCTCCAACAAGGCCTCGGCTTTGGCATCGGCACCCTGTCGTTCGGTTTCCCTGGCTAATTCCAGAAGCATATCGACTTCCGATTTTTCCTGGGCCCAGCCACTGGTGTGCAAAGCAGCATCCAGTTGGGACTGACCATCCAGCTCCGCCCACTCGTCGGTTTCAGACAGGTCGAATAAACCAGCTTGTAATTCTGGTGCGTCAAGCAGAGCCTGCCGTCTCTCCAGCGTTGCTCGAATAGCTGCCGTACTGGACGTAACCAAGCGCTGCATCAAGATCATCAGAAAGCCGATATGACGCTGTTTGGCCGCCATAGCCTGGTTATAGCCATGGCGTACATAGTCGGTAACAGCCTCATAAAGCTGCTTCTGGGTGGCATGCTTGGCTTGCCAGGAAACTGCCTGGAGCCGAGTAGAGCGGGGCTTGAAAAGCGGTTGGCCTTCGGCGTCGATGGCTAGCCGCTTTTCGGATCGAATCACGAACGGCTGCACGCGTTCTTGGACGATGCCGGATTCGTCGGGGAAGGAGTCGCGGTCTAACAACTGCATCAACCGCAGGAATTGATCGCTTTTGCCTTGGTGGGGGGTAGCAGACAGCAACAACAAGTAAGGTGCGGATTCCGCAAGGGCAGCGCCCAATTTATAACGGGCAACTTGATCGGTGCTGCCTCCCATGCGGTGAGATTCGTCAATGATGACCAGATCCCAGCCTGCCGATACCAGATCCTCGAAACGTTCCCGGTTATAGTTGGCGAGCTGTTCCAGGCTCCAGCCACGGCGGCTTTCAACGGGCTTCACGGAATCCAAAGAACAGATCACCTGATCGTGCATGCGCCAGATGTTGTCTTCACTCTGGGTGCTGTCGTCCCGCCAAGCACGAAACGCAGCTAAGTCCGATGCTTCGATAAACCGCAGCTCTTCGCCGAAGTGCAGTCGCATCTCGGCTTGCCACTGGCGGACCAACCCCTTGGGAGACACAACGAGAACGCGTTTTACCATCCCCCGGAGTTTCAGCTCCCGGAGAATTAACCCCGCCTCGATGGTCTTCCCCAAACCCACTTCATCCGCCAGCAGGTATCGTATCCGGTCGCGGCTCATGGCTCGGTTCAGCGCATACAGCTGATGGGGCAATGGCACAACACTCGATTGGATCGGAGCGAGAAGCAGGTTGTCTTCCAGGGCATCCAGAAGCTTGGCTGAAGCGACTGAATGCAGAATATGCTCAACGGTGGGCTGAACGTATTCCAGCTCCGTCAGATCCTGCTGTCGAGCCCGGACCACGGCATCTTTGGCTGCCAGCCAGATACGGTAGGTGACCGTACCCCATATCTCCTGGCGCTCAATGATGCGGCAAGGCGTGGCCTGGTGAGTGTGCCAGCACCAGTCTCCAACATTGAAGTCTTTACTCATTGGCGTCTTTCCGCTGCAGGGCGACTCCCTTTGCAGTCAGTCGATAGCGTTGTTTGTTGCTGTAGGGCTTATCAGGAAGGGTCATTTCGATAACGCCTGATGCCAGCGCCTGGGTGAGGTAGGCTCCCAGGGAGTGTTCCTCATGTTCAAGACTCATGGCAGACTGAATTTCCGACCGTTTCCTTTCCCGAGTCACGACAGACAACAGCTTTTGCACTTCCCCGGTGACTTCTCCGGTAACTTCCCCGGTCGAAAGGCCGCCTGGCTCGTGATTCCTCCGAGAAACTTCATTTCCTAGATAGCTCCTTCGGTGCGAGTTAGTGCTTGGTCATACCAAAGCAGGAGTTTCTCATCTTCCTGAAGAGATTCCTCTGGAATTTTCTTGGCGATGGATACGATAGTCTGGTAATCCTTTTTGCTGTAAGCATCCTTGAACCCCGCCCTCAAAACCTCCAAGCGGAATTCCTTCAATCTGCGCCCCGAGAATTCCTTGTAAGTTTCAAATTCTTTGAGTAGTGCCCTTTCTCGTCTTTTCTCTAAATCATGGGCTTTATTGGGGTCAGGCACATACCAGCGATCCTTGGCTCTGGAGATTAGACGTGGATCGTCCTTCTCAAGGCTACGGAGATCCTTATGGTTAGTTGAAAGGTAGCTATGAATTTGGCTAGGAACATCTCCAATTCCATCATATTTCAGAAAGTTCGATTCCAACAGCGCCTTAAGTTCAGGTTTTTCTTCATGCTTCTTCCAGCCAGCGCCAAGCTGGGTTGTAAATTCAGGATGAATATCCTGATATGTTGAAGGTTTCTTTTTCAAGAATTTGCTCAACCAGTCGATAGCGCTACGCTCGTCAGACACAAACAATTCCATCTGAGGTGCTTTATCTATTGTTGCTCGTTTTTTATCGTATTTTGCAACCTGATCTGCGGAGAATATCATTCCGTCACGCTCTGGGTATCGTTGTGCAAGTCCGCCTTGGAATTCAATACTTGATAGTGGCACCGAAGCACCATGCTGAAAGAACCACGCTACCATTCTGTCAAAGAGTATTCTTGGGTCTCTTTCTGGAACAAATTCGAGGTCAGTCTCTTTTACTCTTGGAAGCGGTAATTTTTGAAGATGTGATTCGACGAAAGCCCAAACTGACTCTGTGCTTACTCCAAACTCCGAAAAGCGATCTTCAAGCCATTCGCTTGGTTTATATGCAGATATAACTAAATCTTGTTTTACAGATGTTTTGTTATTTACCGCATTGAAGCTTCCTTGTTTCTTGTTGAGTGCTGATACATTCGCGACAACAAAGCCGGCTTCTTGAAGAGCAGTTTGGATGGCGTTCCAAACGGAGGCTTTACTGTTAGAAAACTCTACAGTCAACCACCGCCCTGGCTTGAGTACGCGGAAAGCTTCCTTAAAGCAGTTTGTCATGATGCTTCGATATACGTCTAATCCCTTTCTCTGAGACTTGTTTTGGATCGCCTCAGGCGCGTTATTCGTTTTTACTGCGAGCCAGCCTTCTGACAAATAATTAAGCTCTGAGTACATTAAATTTCCGCCAAAAGGAGGATCTAGGAATATATAGTCGATAGACGAATTTTTGATGCTAGGTAGAGCGCTCATGGAGCCAGTGCTTATAATGTTTCCTCCATTTGAGGAAACAAGTCTTTTCATCTTGTATGTTTTTCTCTGATGCTCCCGCAAAAGCTTCGTAGCTGGGATCTCTTTGATTAGAGAAGGCACATAGAGAGTTCCACTCATTGGACCTCCGCCCGCACCCAAACTACCATTTTGTGATCTGAATCGATACATCAAAGACGCGACAGACGCAACAGAAGTTAGGTTGAATGCATAGCTCGTTGGCTTGATAAGTTCCCGGTATCGCGCAAGGATTTGTAGATTTCTCCGTGTATAAAACTGATGCTGATGAGTGATTCCAACGCTAAGAGGGTCACTCGTTTTATCACCTTTATACAATGGGTCTTCTGGAACATAACTATCTTTTGGGAGAGATTGAATTTTTCTTAAAAGCGCAAAATCAAAGCTGTCAGGAGATTTTGTAAAGTACTTTCCGTCCAGAGAGTAGTGGATTAAAGCGGGCTTGCGCTTTGCTGAATTAACATAAGATCCGATGATAGGGTCAAAAGTGTTGGAGAAGGATCTTTCTAAGTCTTTTTTTGCAAGATTTTTTTGGCAGCTGGGGCAAGAAAAAGTATCTCTAACCTGGTAGGTGGTTTTATCTACTGCGGTATCCCAGTATACGATTTCTTGGGCACACTCTGGGCACGAAAACACATCAGACCAAACTGTATAGTTGATTTTCGCAGCACTTTTGATGCCCGTAAGTCGCTCTTCGTTGTCGATTTTTGCTATTGCATCTTTCAGTTGTTGCTCGGTTGGGTTGTGTAGGGTGAGAAACATCCATCCCAGGTCTTTTTCAATACTATTAATGACGCTTTGACTATGTTTGTCGTGCTGTTCGATGTTCAGGGGAGAGTTAAAGTTGTGGGCAATGAAGCCTGCAACTGAGGATAGATCATTCAGTACGGAATGCCTGTCTCCAAGTCTTGATATTACTACCCAGCCATCAGGTGAAAGGGATAAGATGCGACCATCTTTATCGACCCGATAACCTAGAGATTCTACAGCAGCTTTGTCCCCACAAAGTCTAGCTGCCACTCCGGTCATTCCTGTTCCACAGAAGCCATCAAGGACCACATCGCCTGGCTCTGTATAATGCAATATATAGCGCATTATTGCTTTATGAGGAACTTTGGTGTGATAGCTATGTGAAGTGTAAATAGGGTCATTTTTACCTTCACTCACATCAACGGTATAAGGTTCCCTAATATATTGAACAGACGAATCGAACGCTTTTCCGTAATAATTACAAAAATCAGTAACAAAAGGGTTAGGGCAGGCAGTATAGTAAGGCGGATCTGACATCTCTAAAATAGCCTCATCCGTCCCGATCGGAAATCCTTCCTGATTGCGAAAGTCGGGGTCTTTCAGTTTCTCAGAGAGCAGTTGTAGGAAATGCGCTCTGCGAGCCTCATCGCTCGGAAATGTCTGCCCGAGACATTCCACTGGCCCGGATTCCTCGGCCTGGTGATCAAAAAGCTGGTTCATGGATCCACTTCCCTAAATAGTCAATTTGGTTCTTCGTCGCTGTCGTTTTATTCGATGACAAAGCGCAGCTTGCCGCTGTCTTTGCCTTTGCAGCGATCGTTAATAAAGGATTCGAAGCGCTTCCGGAGGTCTTCCGGTGTTGCAGGAGAGCCACCAGTCAAAAGCGCATGTTTTATGTCCTCACTGCTGACGGAGATCTTTTCCAGACCTGAAAGCGCTTCCTGCACGGCTGCTACAAACTCAGGTGTCACGGGGTCCGGTAGCGTTCTTGAGCTTAGGAAACCGTTAATTTGTTCTCTCTGCCCTGGCTTCAGCAGCTCCAGGTTTGCCTGAATGATTGGGTCATCCAGGTTATCTAGCAGGGTTTGTTGCCAGCTTTCCTGCAAGCGATCTAATTCGTCGTCCAGCGTTTTGAGCACATTGGCGGCCGGCATCAGGTCACCCTGCTCATTAGCGGGGCGGAAATTACAGTGCGGGCATACTGGACTGGCTTTCAACTCTGAGTCCACCAGTGAGGCACAGCTCTTTAGCTGATCCAGGGTTTCCTCAAACGAAGTCAGCTGGCTGGTCGGCATCAGGGAGATGCCCGCCAGCGTGCGCAAGGTGGTCATGCGTGGATCTTTGCGCAAAGCGGTTTTGGTCTTGTCCTCAGATACCCCTAGCCGCGCCTTGGAATGCAATGCAACATAGGCATTGATGTAGCTCTGTTTCAGAGCCGCCATTTCCTTACGGTATTCGCTGGCTTGGCTGGCGGATTTGTCAGCTGCCAGTTTCTCCAGAATAGCCTTCCGCTTGGTTTCGGCTTCCTGCAACCACGGGTGGTCGGCAGGCAAGATCAATTCCGCCTGGGAGAGGTAGTTCGCGACAGCCCCGAGCTCATCAACAATATCCCGAAGCTTTTCTATCGATGTCAGCGCTTCCAGGTTTTGTTTCTGGGCGTCGATGTCGGACTGGGTGATACGAAGATTCTTCAGCTTGCCAATGGTGTTGTAGGGCGACAGGCTTTCGAGGAAGTTCTTAAGATTGTCCAGCTTTTGCTGGCGGTCGATGAGCTCTTCGTCCCGAAGCAGTGACTGCCCCCAGAAGCTTAGGCGGTTGGAGAGGTCGTTTCCGACGGTCAGCACTCGGTCGACGAGCTTGGAGACTGCATCCAGAAGTTCTTTGACAGGCTCGTCTTTGCCCTGGGTGGCCATCTGAGCAAGGCCGGATGGCAGCTCTAGCAGCTCAAATAGGGAGCGCAGAACGGCTACATTGATCTCTTTGGGAGCTTCAACGTGCTTGAAGGATTTGAGATCTTCCAGTCCACGTTCGGCAAGTAAGGACAGCTTGCTGGAGTCGATCTTGTCACCGGTGATAGCCAGCACGATGTCACCGGAGTAGACAAGGCCGCTGAGAACGACGACCAGCAGATCAGGCTCCAGCCGGAATTTAACCGGGGCAAAGTACTCGTTATCGGGGGCCTGGCTTAGAAGCTCCGTATGGTTCAGTACCTGGCCATGACCTTTGGCCTGGAGCCGGCTCAGAACTTCTTTTGCGTATTTGGATTGGGCCGGCTCAATGCGATCGCCATCCAGCATTTCCAATGCGTCCAGTATGGCAGTGGCATCTTTGGTGCGAGTGCCTCCAGCCAGAGCCCTGAGCGTGTTGCCCACCAACTGCTTGCGGTTGGCTTCTGTCACCAACACAGAGAAAGCGGGATATTCCGGCGCCAAGTCGGCGAAATGGGTATTCAGTACCAGGCCGGAGGTTACATTCACGATGTCACGGAAGTTGGCGCGCTCATCCGCTCCGAGGCGCAGCTTGTCCCGCATCGAGACGCCCTTGGTCCACTCCTGCAGGGTTTTCGTTTTACCCTGGTAGGTGACTTCATAGGCCGTCATCTGCTTTTCTTGAAGCCACTTACTCATGGCGCGCAGAGCTTCCTTGGCTTTATCCAGGTAAACCGTCTTGGCTGAACCGCTGGCGGTTGATGCCAGTTCCTGTGCCGCCGAGTAAAAAGACAAGTGATGGGTGATTTCGTCATCCAGTCCCTTCAGCTTGAAGAAGACTTCATCCTCCTTGTTCTCATTCCGGAACCGTGGCGGTTCGAACGGTTGGATGAAATAGATGTAGAAATCCCGCTCTGGCTGGGCCGTGGGGCGATCATTCGGCGCGCCAAGGAAAAGGTAGCCATTGCGCTCAACGCGCTTGTCCTGCCATTCCACCTGATGTTGCCAGATCTTGTAACCGGTGACGTGAGCGGTGTCGTCGGTGCACTCCATCAGCTGCATCATGGCGCTGTAATAGGCACGGTCGAGCGCATCGTCTGAGAGAGCTTCGGCCCGTTTTTCGATCTGAGCGTCGTAATCCACGTCCTTCTTCAGGTCGAGGTAGTACTGCTCGGTATCTGGTGCTTTAGAGATGAACTGACCATTAACCGTTTTAACGATTTCCCGCAGGGTGGTCTGCACCGCAGTAAGCAGATCATCCGCGGGCTCTCCTCCCAGATCCTCAATACCGGGTTGATAAAGGCATAGGGTGTCCCGCAGCTCTTCTGCGGTTGGGCCTACCGGTACGTAGATATCACCGCCGGTGGTCAGACGGTTCACTGCCAGGCCTTTGATCACCCGAGTGGCCATGGCTTTGTAGGCTGGACGTGTAAAGGCTTTTTGAACCCGCTCACCGAGGATCTCGGTTACTTTCAATACTGGGCCAATGTTGGGGTCTGAACGAAGCACGGAGTTCGACGTGACGGTATCCCAGAACTGGTCAAAGCCAATCAGGCCGGGGCGATCTTCCGGTACCTGGTCATCCAGTACGTTTTGAATCTGGTCACGCAGAGTAACCAACGCACCGCGTTTTTCCGTGAAGACTAGTTGCTCGAAAGTGCTTATGTAATCGGGATGTACCGGGAAGAGGCGCACGTATTCGTCCATGCGCTCGTTCATATTGCTATAGAACTTCGCGAAGGGCGTCAGGTATTCGCGGATCTTGTGCTGTTGATCTGCGGACTTTTTCAACAACCGCTCGGCTACGACGAAGCTGACATCTTGCCTTGCCAGAAGCACTTGGCTGAAGCGTTCGTTCACGCGGCGCAGACTGTCGGACACATGCTGGAAGCGGCTGCTGTCAAAAATGGCTTCCTGAACACCGGCAACAAAACGAAAACGCAGGTGCTTGGTGACTTCACCAATTTCGCGGAGGAACGAGAGGTCCAGGACCAGATCATGGTCTTTACGGGACCGCAGAAACTCCAGGAATTCGTCCACCACGAGCAAGACACCCTGGCCAGGGTGCACCTCGTCGAAGGCGTCCATCATTTCTTCAAAAGCCGCTTTGTTATTGACGACCTTGTCCACTGGCGGGAAGGAGTAACTGACGCCCTGATTCTCCAGGAAAATTTCCAGCTCCTGAGTGACGATGTCTCGCAATGACATCTGGCTGGAGATCTCAATCCGGTGCACCTTGAACTTGCCGGCTATGGCTTTGGTTGCCTCAGCAACTTTCGGGTGCTGAACCAGTGGCAGGTAAGACTCGTCTTCGGCGATCAACGACAGTACCGACATCAAGTGAGACTTACCGGTGCCGTAGTTACCAACAACGAGCATGCCTTTGTGGTCTACCGATTCGTCGAAGGACAGTTGTGGGACCATTTGTTTGGCGATTCGGTCAGCCATCTGGTCTGAGATGACGTAGGTTGAGACCAGCTTTTTGGCTTCGTCGGAACGATTGGCATCGAGAAGCTGTATGACCGACTCGATCGGCTCAAACTGTATGAGATCCCTGTACTGCATGTATTTCTCCTTCAATTAATCTTGTTCAATTCGAACGGAACCAGGCCTTCGAGGCTGTATTCCTGATATTCGGGGTGCCCTAGCTGTGCGTATACCAGGCGATCGTTCTTAATGTCTCCCGGCCAAGCCACCACGATTCGCAGGGCTTTGGAGTGTTGTTTGAGCAGATCCAATGGATCGAGCTTGAGCGATCGGTCAAACAGCAACTCTATGTTGTCGAGTAATAACAATCCATCTGTAGCATGGGTGTCGGCTAATTCCCGGAGCAGGGTGTTGGCCTGCAGGGTGCGCTGCCGCTGGGGCAGGTTGGCAAGCTTCCTGCCCAGTTCAGCTCCGACTTTCAGCACAGTGGTATCTTTGCGAGCTGCCAAGTCCGTCAGCAGTTGGCTTTTGCCGATACCGGGAGATCCAATCAGTAGGAGGAGCTTGCTGTGAAGCGCCTCAATTTCGTTAACCCGCGTTTCCAATTTGTCCAGCATACTCATATTCAGTCCCACTCGGAGGTAAGCTGTGGATTGGATGACTCATAACCTGGCGCTAGAATCGCGCTCTTTACCCCATAGATGGCTAGATGATCTTTGAGCCATAGCCGATACTCGGGCCCCTCAAGGTTGTGGTCGGGCGAACAATCGACACTCCAGCGACGCAAAATGTACCCTGCCGTTGCAGCGCGCAGTTTCATTTTTAATGCCCCCTCTGTCATTCCGTAATCCATTTCCGTGACTTCAGGGCGTGGTTGAGCCGGGTGAGGCACTAACTCAACTTCAACGATGCGGGTCCACTGGATGTCCTGATCACTTTGTTCGTGCGGCTGTATTTCGGAATTCAGGAAAGATGGGCGTCTGATTCGCGTGATGACGAAATCACGAAATTCCTGAGTTTTCCTGTCGAAAGCTCGTACATGCCAACGGAGCCCATTATCGATCAATGCAAAGGGGACAATTTCCCGTTCTGTGCGTCCGCTTGATAAAGAGTGGTACTCGATTGAGATCGGCGCTTTCTGGTGAATAGCTCGTGTGACGCAGGACAAAATGCTCGGGTCCGGGAGGGCAAGCCGAGAGGGAATTTCACTGGTGATCCATGCCTGTAGTTGAGCGGGCTCGCCATCACCAAAGCCCTGAGTTAACCAGGAGATGATTCTCTCGGGTGCAAACTCGAACAGTGGGGAGAGTTCGGTTGAAAGAACGTAGCGCTTGGCTTTGGTGTCGTAATCAATATTGCCGGGCGCAAGCTCCTTATAAAGAGCCAGGTCTCGGGTGGCGGCCGCAGACTGGATGCCGAATCGAGAAACAAGGTCCTGCCGACGTATTTCGCCCAAGAACCGGACCATCATTTCGATGAAGGCCAGGCGGTCGCGCTGTGTTTGAGTTAAATCCTCAAGTTTTGCCGTGGTCATCCTTGGGCTCAATCTGCGGAATGTCGTGTAAATGGACGGTCAAGCCAGTGTAGTTTAGCGGAGGAGGATCGTCTATGGTGATCAACGATAACGCTATGCCTTGATCATTTTGATTATGACAAGTGTGATTGGCGCTGACTATGTTTGAGTGCCATTTTTGAGTTTTTACAGAAAATTGGCGTTTTCTCAGCTTGATAGAGAGCCTCGCGGTGGGCAAACTTATTCTCAAGGCCCATTCAACGTTCAGCTTTATAACTGAGCGGGGCAGGTGTTAGCTGGCACTTTAAATGTAGCAATAAATCCCGGTTCGTCCGGGGAACTAGAAATGATCGTTCCGATCCCCCCTCAATATGATCTTCTTGATCCGTCCCCACATCGGAAGCATTGCTTCCGAGCCCTCTCCTATTGCCAGTGACTCTGCTGGCTTTTCCAAAAAATATCTCGTTTGTCCACACCAGCGTAACGCGGTTTACCTAATGAGATGAATGTTGAAGTAGGAACTTAAAAGGCAGTGGTATCAGTGCCTTACGGTTCTTTTTAATGGCCGGAAAACTGCGGGAAACCTCTACGTTAACTATCCGCAGACGAGCAGCAGGGAACGCTACCAGCGCTGATTATCGCTGGCTGCTCACTCAACCTGGCCATCCCACCGCCTCACGGCACACCCACCCCGCGGGTATCACGCTGATCACGTGATGCCGCTCCCCAAAGCGCTGCCAGTCGATTATCGACAGGCAGCGTTTCACGGTACCGCAATGGTGACGAGTCAGTGCTGGTACAGCAGCACGATTGATGCTCCCTCTGGCGGCCCCTAGCCGGGCCTGCACCCACACTTAATGTGACCTCTTGGGGCGGAGCATCAGCGCGGGGGCCGCTCCGCCCTGGAGGTCACAAGGAGCTTCATATGGCTTGCCGCGCACATCTGTACATTCATTTGATCATTGAGGAGGTTGTTATGAGTAACAAACAGGTTTCACGAGGACGACGTTCGTCCCGTAAGAAACGGCCGAGTAGAAAAGAAAATTTCGGACGAGGACGGCAACTCGGATATGCGGTAAGAGAGGCGCTGGACGATTACTACAGCCGCGTTTCCCACTACAACACCAGAGCCACGCACAAGCGGCGCGCGGTTACATTTATTCATTTTTGCCGGCGTCATGGCGTTACCGATGCGAGGGATATTGATCGGGAGTTTGTTTTCTCCTTCGGCCAGTACGTTCGCCAGCGGATTGAAGGAGAATACCAGTGGCCTGATGGTACGGTTGATGCCCAAATCAGTGTGGCCTATGCGCATAACCTGATCAGCACCATGAACGTGATCATGCGGGCATTCCGTGGTGACAATGCACTGAAAATCTCCGGTAAGGAAGTTCTTGGTGTTTGTCGCAAATCGGTGCGGACACGGGAGATTCAGGCTGATGTCGTGGATACGAAGGATGCCGTAGACCGGGCGATGGTTGAAGGATTCTGCCTGGCGGCTGCCGTTATGATGCTAGCGCGGGCCTGGGGCATGCGTGTTCGGGAAGCGATTCTGGCTGACCTTGACCGAATGATGAGGGAAATCAAGAGGACGGGAGAGGCAGCGATCCTTGAAGGGTGTAAAGGTGGCCGGAAAAGTCGAGACCGCACCGTCCGGGCCAACGAGTTCCGCATGGAAGCCCTCCAGTTCGCGATCGAAGCTCGACCGAAGGGCTCAAAAAATCTGCTGTCTGAAACCGACACTGTGAAGCGGTTTTTGCTGCGAGAGATCAACCCGTGTCGCCTGATTCTCAAGAAAGCGGGCATCCCCAGCTTTCAGGAACTGCGGGCAGGATTTGCTCAGGATGTTTACGAGGAAATCCTGGAGGGACCATCTCCGCTCAAGCAACCGATTCGGGATAAGGTCATGGACCGAATTGCCCGGGCAGAGGTTTCCAGGCAGCTGGGGCATAACCGCATCAGTGTTGCGAGTTCGTACATTGGAGGGACCCGTCATGCAGCTTGACCGTGTGCTGGAGAATCTTGATTTCCGCCGGCTGCAACCCAATGAGCGCAAGCGCTACATCAATCGTATCCACAACGTCGTTGTAGTTATCGAAAAGCGATTTCCTGAGGTGGTGAGGCCTGACCAGATCAAGCTGAAGCATGCGCAATATTTTCGGAACGTGTGGTTGCCGAACCACTCTGCCTCCGAGCGCACCCGGCAGGAGCACATGCGAGCCCTGGGGTTGCTGGTGATGGCCCTGGGTCGTGATCAGAGCTGGCTGGGAGCGCTGGGCATAACTCAGCCAAAAGGCAGAGGTGGTCGGCCTACCAGTGTCGGTGTAAAAAAACAGAAACCGTAATATGCTGGAGGGTGTGCTTGCCGGTTCAATTTTGGCCGAAGGAGAATTCTATGCCAGACCAGACAGAGCCAAATAACACCGGGGTTCCGGAGAGCGGGGGCGTGAACTTCCCCGGCCAACAGAGCCTCTCTGAACTCAAAAGTGTGGTTTGGAGTGAGGCGCTAGATCTGTTTGAAGGCAATGAAAAGGAGGCTCGTGAGTGGATGAGCCGGAACAGGCCCTTCCTTGGCAACATGGCACCGGAAGACATGCTGGATTCTCATGAAAACATTCATCGTCTGAGATGTTTTATTCAGCAGATCCAGAAGGGCGTTCTCCCATAACTTACGCAGCGTATGCACAAAAATGCCCCGGCCACAAGAGAGTGATCGGGGCGTGTCGTGAAGGCCGCAGCGTTAGTGCAGGGTTTTGGCGCTATCCACCAGGATGTGCGAGCCGGTATCGAAATTCAGTGTTGCCAGAATTCTCGAAGGCTCCTCGGGGGCATGGTACATATCGATGCTGATCCAACCCTCGCCGCGCTGCATTTGGACATTGATGTGCAGATCGCCACAGCCGAACTCGGATGAGAGTGCTGCGGCCAGTCGCTTTGCTTCGGCAATTGATTTCATTTTCACTCTCCCGTCAGAACCAGGTGTTTTGCTTGATGTCGCCCAGCTGATCCACGAGTGGACGCTTTGGCGGGGTTCGTTGGATGGATGATCCGGAGTTATCGGTGTCATCACCTGGGTTGTCGAGAGTTTCTGTCACCACTGCGCCGCTGCCGTCGAAACAGGACAGGTCCAGTGACACGACAGCGCCTTTGAAGTGATCGACAGTTTCTGCGACTGCAAGTGCCTCTTTCAGCAATGAGCTGATCTCGTTGAGTGTTTTCTTCATAGATAAAACTCCTGTGGAATTAAATTGTTGACCGGTCGAATTCCACAATACACGAATGGGCCGTTTGACCAAGCAATTGGCCAGGCGAGCCAAATTGGCGGGGATTAGTTGACCACTACAGTGGGTGGAGTATTGATATGAGTGGAGAGCAAGCTGTAGCTGAATTGAGAGAGCAGGTCTATCGTGAGGTTTTCGAGCTGTACGAGGGCGATAGAGCGACCGCTGAACTATGGCTGTCATCTCCGATTCGGGCTTTAGGTAATCAAGCGCCGATTACACTGATGGACACTGAAGTGGGGCTCCTAAAAGTTCGGAATTTGATTAGAAAATGGGAAGAGGGCGCTGTCTCATAGGCGGTGATGATTATTTGAGCTTTTGAGTAGTCTAAGAGGTGGGCTTTTAAACAAAAGCGGACATTTGCAGCTCTCAGCTTCGAATCGGCTTTCGATTCAATTTTGAAGGCTGGTACCGCTTAATCGGATGCACTAACGATAAAGTGGAATAACTATTCCGACCCGGCGATCACCGATGATATGGAAAATTATGAATAACGCGGTATTTCAGTAGCTTAATTAATTGCTGTATGCATGACATTCATGAGCTGATTCATAACCTCTGGTTTTGCTCCATTTCATGAACCTTCGCTTCTTCTCGCAGCCGGCCATTGTCTGACCGGCTCCAAAAAAAATTGCAATTTATGCCTGCGTGATCAAAGCATTTTCTTCAGTTGTCCGTAGTCTCCACCGGTACGAAGGACGAGAGTAATGTCATTGTCATTCCGGTTTCTGAAGAACCAGCCATGGTTGCCGGTAAAAGCGGCTTCCAGTTGGCCTTCGTCTTCCGGTACGCCCCGGCCTT
Organism: Marinobacter sp. UBA2498; assembly: GCF_002341575.1. NCBI lineage: Bacteria > Pseudomonadati > Pseudomonadota > Gammaproteobacteria > Pseudomonadales > Marinobacteraceae > Marinobacter > Marinobacter sp. UBA2498. The sequence goes on from NZ_DDOI01000067.1 coordinate 78,997, forward strand.
TCTCGTATGAAATTGACTGGCCGCCTCCATCGCCATGGGTATCAAAGTTGATTGGGCCACCCTCGGATACCCAAGAGAAGCGAGCCACAGCACCTTCTTCCATGGTGAGCTTAAACTCAGTACCTTCGCCAGGCGTAAGAACCACTCGCACTTCGTCCTGCCATTGTGTTTCTGCAGGTGCTGGTTCTGATGCTTGTTGTTCTTGCACGGCCGCAGGTTCTGGTTCTGGCTCTGGGGCAGCTTCCTGAGCGGGTTCTTCGGCTTCAGGCTGTACTGCTTCGGTTTCCTGCTGATCGCTTGAGGATTGCACGGCAACCATCTGTGCCTCCTCGTCAGCGGCAGCTTCATCAGCCAGTTGTTCCTTGATTTCGCCCATTTCGGTCAACCCCAGCAATCTGCCGGCACCGGTCGGGTCCAGGGCGTACTCGGCGGGCATGACCACGGTCACCAGCAGAATCAGCGCCACAATAGCTGCGATGATGGTTGATCGAATAAGTTTGGCAGTGCTGGGCAGTTCTTCACGGTTGGGTATATCGGTGTTGTACATAGCAAATCTCCAGAATCAGGCGACAAAGTAACCCGTGAGCTGATAGCCAAAGAGCAGGAAACCTGCACTCATCATGGCAACGTTGGCTGTATAGGCGTGGCGGAAAAAGCCGTCGGTTTTACGCCAGAAGCTGATGGCAATCAGGATCATGGCCAGGGCGATCAACTGTCCGATTTCCACGCCCACGTTGAAGGCGAGGAGGTTCGGAATCAGGCCGTCCGGCGAGATGTCGTATTCGATGATCTTGGTGGACAGGCCGAAACCATGGAAGAACCCGAAAATCA
>NZ_DDOI01000096.1:0-178 GCF_002341575.1 Marinobacter sp. UBA2498
GCCGGCGGCTCAGGCGGGCCCGGGGCTTCTGAGATTGCATCGGCGGAAGTCGCCCAGGGCAGACAGATCTATGAGCAATACTGCGCTGCTTGTCACGGGTGGCAGGGAGAAGGCGGTGCCAACTGGAAGAAGCCGGATGAGAAAGGGGAAATGCCCCCGCCACCTCATGATGACACCG
>NZ_DDOI01000096.1:268-4231 GCF_002341575.1 Marinobacter sp. UBA2498
CACACCTGGCGCCACAGCGATGCCATGTTGTTCAAGATGATTGCGGAAGGCTGGCGACACCCGTTCAACAAAACTGAACGGCTAACCATGCCGGCGTTCGGGGAGAGTCTGACTGACCAGGAAATTGGCGCAGTAATCGAGTACCTAAAGACCCTCTGGACGGATGAACAACGGGAGTACCAGCAGACAGAAAGCCAGTAGCCTAACCCCACTGCCCGGAGAACCACTGATGGCGCTCTTGGCGACTAAGGCCACGAATCGACAGCAAGCATTGTGGTGGCGCATCCCAGCGCCCAAACCGTAATGCTGTATCTTGCGGTGTATTCGCTTACACGAGAAAGAACTGGGCGCCCAAGCCGATAATAAGCGTGGCCGAAAACGCCATTATAACCACAACTCCATGCCATGGTTCGGTTGCAACGGATGCCGACTCCCCTGACCTGCCCATCGGCACGATGATCCGCAGGTACACCGCCAGCGACAGCACGCTGTTGATAATTGCCACCACAGCCAGCCAGGTAAACTGGGCATCAATGGTAGCGCCAAAGAGCATAAACTTGCCAACGAAACCAGCCAGCGGCGGTATGCCGACCAGCGACAGCAGGAAAATCACCATTGCGATTCCCATAAGCGGCCGCGCACGTCCCAGTCCGGCAAAATCGTTCAGACTGCGCCCGGTTGCGGCGGCAACGGCGAAAGCGCCCAGATTCATGGCCGCATAGGCAGCGGCAAACAGAATGATTGAAGGCAAGGCCAGCTCACTGGAGCTCACCGCCAGGATGCCCAGAAGGAAATAGCCTGACTGGGCAATCGACGAATAGGCCAGTAGCCGGACAATATTGTCCTGCACCAGTGCAGCAAGATAGCCGTAGGTCATGCTCAGCACGGCCAGGCCCGCCATGACCGCAGCCCAGCCGGTTTCCGGCGGCAGGTCACGAACCACCTGAGTCAGCGCAAACAGGGCGCCAATCTTGGGCACGACCGACAGGTAGGCGGCAATCGACAGCGGCGCGCCCTCGTAGGCGTCGGGTGCCCAGAAGTGGAACGGAACCAGCGATGCCTTGTAGCCCAGACCCACAACCACAGCCACGAACCCTAGAATGACAGCCAGCGGCATGGTGTCGATGCCCGGCAGATCGGCGAGTAGCGTAGAGCCGGAGGCGCCAAACCAGTAGCTCAGGCCGAAAATCATGATCGATGTGGTGACCGAAGCGAACACAAAGAATTTCATGGCCGCTTCGGTCGCCCGGTCGGTGTCCGGATAGGCGACCAGGGCGAAGGTGGCCAAACCGGTCAGCAACGTACCCAGCACCAGAAACATGGTGTCCCCTGCCCCCGCCAGCACCAGGGCGCCGAGAGTGGAAAAGATCAGCAGGCTGTAGACCGTACCCTCGCGGGCGCTCCCCCGGACATCCACCCGCGCCAGCAACATCGTAAGCACCGTAGCCGGCAGCAGGATGAGCTTGGCCCAGATGCTTAACGTGTCGATCCGGAAGCTGCCGCCAAATACCGTTGTGTCTGTGCCGAGCAGGCGCAGGGTTAGCCCGGTGCCAACGACCAGGCCGATGACGGCAATGATCAGCGAAATCCGGGGCCGGCGCAGCATCTCCGCGATCAGGGCACCGACAGCCGTCAACAGAACGGCAATTTCCGGAATGATTAATGCGAGATCACGACCCATTACAGCACCAGTGCCAATGTGGTCCGATGAATAACGTCCAACACCCAGGACGGCGCCACGCCAGTGGCAACGGTGAGCACCAGCAGGGGCGCCACCGCAAGAATTTCGCGCGGGCTCAGATCCGGCATTTTGTTCCAGCGATCCCGGGGCTCACCCAGAAAGGTTTCACGCAGTGCCTTCAGAAAGGTTCCGGCGATAATCGCAATACCCAGAATCACCACAACCGCGATGGGAGTGGTGCCCAGGGTGGCGAGAAATATCTGGAACTCTGCCGGGAAGTGCGCCAGGCCGGGGAGACCCAGAGACGCGAAAGCCGCCAGTACAAAGGACCAGCCAAGCAACGGAACCGTTTTGAGCAGGCCGCCAAACTCCCCCATTTCGCGGGTATGGGCGCGCTCCTGAATCATGCCCACCAGGAAGAACAGGGCACCGGTGACCAGGCCGTGACTGAACATCTGCAGCACGGCGCCGTCCAGAGCGGTCGCACGCACGGCAGGATCCAGCGTTAGCGCAGCCGCAGAGACGCCGACGATCACGTAGCCCATGTGATTAACTGAGGTATAGGCCACCAGGCGCTTGAGATCGGTCTGCGCCAGTGCGGCAAAGGCGCCGTAAATCGCGCTGACGACACCGAAAACCAGAACAATGATGCCGGCTTCGCGGAACGCCTCGGGAGTCATTTGCAGCGCGAAGCGCACCAGCCCGTAAGTGCCGAATTTCAGCATGATGCCAGCCAGGATGACGCTACCAACGGTCGGTGCCTGCACGTGTGCCGCAGGTAACCAGGTATGCAGGGGTATCGCAGGAATCTTGACCGCAAAGGTGATCAGCATGGCGATCAGCGCCCACATGGCCACAGCTCCCTCCAGCGGTGGATTGGCAATCCAGGCCCGCATATCGAAGGTGGGAGCAGGGCTGCCGAGGTAAAGCCCCAGAATCGCGAGTAACAATGGCAGGCTGCCCAGCAGGGTATAGATAAAGAACATCAGGGCGGCGCGCTGCCGGTCTTCATGTCCCCATCCGGCAATCATGAAATACATCGACACCAGGGAAACTTCGAAGAAGACGTAGAACAGGATCCCGTCGAGGGCGGTAAAGGTACCAATCGCCGTGGTTTCAAGAAGCAGGATCAGGGCCACATAGGCACGCGGGCGATCACGAAGCGACGACGTGTAGATGAAAGAAACCAGGAAAAGCACGGCACTCAGCAGCACCAGCGGCAGGCTGATGCCATCAACCCCGACCCGGTAGGCGGCGCCAATGGCCGGCATCCATTCCAGCTCTTCGACCTGGGAAAAGCCGTCACCACTCACGCCCTGCAGCCACATGGCCAGAGCGCCGACCAGAGTCAGGGCGGCACTGACGATCGCTATGCCGTGCACCGTCCGTGCCGTCGGCTTCGGCAAACACAGAATCAGCACAGCGCCGACGAGTGGCAAAAACAGGGTCAGAGATACGAGTGGTAGCATGAGTACAGGGTTCCTTTAGACACTCAGTGAAGCTGAAAACAGGATGGCCAGGAGCACAGCGATGGCGACGGCGCTGATCGCCAGGCTGTGATGGATCAGGCCGCTTTGCAGGGTTCTCGCCCGCGCGCCGAGGGCCCGCACACCGGCCACCAGGGCGAAGATCAGGCCGTCGATACCACGCTCATCCCCGCCCCGAACCCAGCGACCCACCGCCAGATTGGCGCGGCCGACGCCAAGCACGGCCAGATACAAACGTTGTTCCAGGCGCTCGCCCCCACGGGCAAGGTTGACAGCTGCATGGTCGACGCCAAGCGCGGCCGCGTACAAATGGTCTTCCAGACGGTCACACCGCCGGGCAACAGCCATTGCGGGCCGGCCTATACAGGCGGTCAGGCCTCCCGCAACCACCAGCCCCGATTCTGCCCATTGATGGGCAGGCCCAAGCAGACGCTTGACCGGCACCAGCCAGCCCAACGCCAGACCACCCAATGCAGCGACGAGTCCGGACAATATGGCGAACATACCTGCGGTTTCCGGAGCCGGCAGATCAAGCATTGTTTCGAGTGGATCAAAGGCCAGACCCAGGCCAGCGGCGGGGATCGCCAGACCCCAGATGCCAGCGCGCATCCAGCCAGTACCGGCGACCGGTCGGGTATCGCCGGAGCCCTGCCAGAGCGAGCGTAAAGCCCGGGCCATATAGGCGCCGGTCAGCAGAGTGCCTGCCAGGGCCAGGGGTCCGAGCCAGGCGGCGCCCTGCCCCGACAGAGCGGCGGCAATCACCGCATCCTTGGAAAAGAACCCGCTCAGCGGTGG
>NZ_DDOI01000096.1:4469-4625 GCF_002341575.1 Marinobacter sp. UBA2498
CGCGAGCATGCTGGAAGTCGCCAGCGGCCAGGAACAGGCTGCTCTTGATGGCGGCATGGGCGAGCAGATGCAACAGCGCGGCCAGCGGAACCCCGGCGCCTACTGCAATCAGCATCAGGCCGTATTGGCTGGCGGTGGAAGCCGCGAGCAGGCGTT
>NZ_DDOI01000038.1:0-620 GCF_002341575.1 Marinobacter sp. UBA2498
AGGATGGATTCGATGCTCTTGTATCGGCAACTGCCCAGCATCAGGGCGCGTTGGCAGGCACGTTCTAATCGTGCCTCGCCGTAGCTCTGGCCCAGCCGGAGAATGCCCAGACAGGACCGATAGGCCTGTTGCGGATGCTTTCTTGCCCCCAGCGCGGTACGGATAAGCTTTTCAGTTGCCGGTCCAGTCTTGGCTGCCCAGGCGGTCAGTCGCTCTGGGGTCCACTCGCCGGCTTGGCGATGGGACTCCGGCATGTGAGCGGCGATGGTGCTATGCCGACCCTTCTGATCCGAACGCCGGTGGCTGGCGACCCGGTTGCCTCGGTGGAAGCATTCGATGGTGTTGTGGGTGATCCGGACCTCCACCTCTTTCTTGATCAGGGTGTAGGGCACCGAGTAGTAATGCCCATCGATGGCCACGTGGTAGTCGATGTGTACCCGGGCTTTTTTCCACTCGGCGTAGACATACGGCTCGGCGGGTAGCGGTTGTAGAACCGGCTGGTCCAGCTGTTTGAAGTGATCAAGCCGGCACCCGGGCAACTTGCGGAAGGGGCGGCTATTGAGCTTCTCCAACAGCTCACGGATGGTGGCGTTGAGCTGCCCCAGGGAGAAGTGCTGACG
>NZ_DDOI01000038.1:952-1603 GCF_002341575.1 Marinobacter sp. UBA2498
GAGCCGATCCAGTCCGGCAGGGTCTGGCTCCAGGTGGCCTCGGCGTAGGTGTAATTGGACGCACCCATCACCGCCACAAAGACTTGCGCCTCATGGATCTCACCGGTGGTGCGGTCAATGACGGGCACCGTGTGCCCAGCATAGTCCACGAACAGCTTTTCACCGGCTCGGTGGTCCTGACGCATCACCAGATCCAGCTTGCCCTGCCAGGCCCGGTAGTGCTCGCAGAACCAGCTGTACTGGTAGCCATCCGGATTGGCTTCCCGGTACTCCTGCCAGAGCAGGAACAGGGTGACGTTCTTGCCCCGGAGTTCATCGTGGATTCGCTTCCAATCCGGAATGCCTCGGGCCTGTGCCGGCAGATCCGGTGGTGGCGGGAACAGCCGTTGCTCCAGCTGGGCTTCACTCAGATCCTCTGGCAGCGGCCAGCCAAGCTCCGCCTCAGCAGCACGCCGCAGATACTCGCTCACAGTGGGGCGACTGATGCCGCAGGCTGCGGCAACCTGTCGGTTGCTAAGCCCTCGCTCCCACTTGAGGCGAAGGACTTCTTTGATTGTACGCATGGATAACCTCTTCGCTGGCATCTGACCCTCTCCGGATGAAAAGGAGCAGAGTACCGTTAGTTATCCCGCGCCGGACGTTTTGATGGGG
>NZ_DDOI01000038.1:1681-2235 GCF_002341575.1 Marinobacter sp. UBA2498
GGTGGCAGCTTTGCCGTGGAATCAGTGGCAGCTTTCGCGTGGAATGGGTGGCAGGCTTCGTCTGGAATCAGTGGCAACCTTGGTCTGGAATACGCACATTGGTGTTATGCGGTTGGCTTCTGAGTCAATTTTGTACATTTGTTACTTCTGAGCCAAAAAGTCCGCCAATAAACGCTGACACAACTTCTTCGGTGAAATCGCCGCACGTGTTGCCCGAATCCCTAGTCAGGTTGGCAATCAGATCCTTACTGAGCAGGCGTCGCAGGACTTTCATCGTTGATTTGTTGGCAATCTGTGCCGTTTCCTTGCCGAGCAACTGAGCGCCCGCAAGTCTCGTATCCCAGCCGTAGGCTTCGAGGATGCTTTCATGCTGTTCGAAAAGCCGGTCCATCTGGCCAGGAATATTTTCATAGTTGGATGCCAGATAAGCGATATCGGCCGCGTCTTTGCGTCTTGTTTGCGCATCTCTTTCGGACCAGGCCACCAGTTTCAGAAGGGCCAATCCCTGAGGACTGGCAACAGGCAACTCCAGCTCTGACTCTGACTCTGACTCT
>NZ_DDOI01000038.1:2313-16001 GCF_002341575.1 Marinobacter sp. UBA2498
TCTGACTCTGACTCTGACTCTGCTGCTATCATCAACCAGTCGGCGTTATTCAGGGCATCCTGAAAACCGACCACGCTCATTTGCACTTCGCCAGAAGGCGGCCATTGAATAACTGAATCGTCACTTTCAACAGCTCCAAAAGGAAGAATGTCGATGGGTGCGCCGTTCGGGCCGTGCAAACGATGAGGGAGATCGGTTTTGGTATAACCTTTGCCAATCAAACTATCGCGGATGCGTTCAAAATCAGCCCAATCCGGGACCTGAACGGCAAGATCGATATCCATTGTTGCCCGTTGAATGGGTGCTCCATAGGCGTGATGCATTACCAGATCACGGGCGGAGGCGCCGACAATGATGAATGGCACATCCTGATCCACGGCGACACACTTGATGGCTCCGTAGGTCTTCAATTGAGTCGGATCAATATTCTTGGAATCGATCTTTAATCTGGGCATAAAGCCGCTCCGCTGCTTCCAGGTTACGCGAGTCGCCGGTCATCAGGAGGTCAGCATAGACAAGAATATCTGGGGCAATCCCAGGAGTTTGGTTTACGTTGAGTGAATCAGCGAGCCAGAATTTCTCGTTGATCTGCAATGTCTCGGACGTATTGGGTGAATTGCCCGGGCTTTTACGAAGCCTATATTCCATCACCAAGCTTTTCAGCTTTTCTCGGGGCAGATAAATAGTCCCCTGGGCAGGCGACAGATAGTTGCCCAGCCGAGAGACGGCAACTTCCCCGCCCCAACACCCACCCAGAAGCTCCGGCCGGATTTTCTTCCACGGCATCGCAGAGGTTGCCTGAAATAGCCCCATGTCCAACTCGGGTAGCAGTTTTTCCGGGTAGGACTCGGCCCAGCGATCAAGCAGCCCCATAGGGTTCTCAAGTGACCTTGCGCCCTTCTTTCCATGTTCTCGAACATAGCCCTTGTCTTTCAGGTCATTCAGAACCCAGCCGATGGCTCCGAGGGAAACACCGCTGACTTCTGCCATTTTTCGATAAGTTTCACCGACCAGATGAGGGTCCATTAGAAAACTGAAAATCAGCTTTAAACCAGATGAATTAAAGGCTCGGGAGGTTTTCCTTGCTGATGCATGAACCGGCCTTTTGCGATTACCTTTTACGAAGATGAAGAATGTCTTTTCGTTCAGATAAGCATTGCCGGCGGCGTCAATGAACTGTGCGCCGGCTTCTCGAAGGCGGTCTGCCATATTCGGGTTTACGTAATCAGCGACCAGCAATGCGGGCGGCGGCATTCGCCGTAGCTGAGCGACAATAGTGCCTATATTCGCCTGCTGCGCCCAGCGCTTCAGCTCAACGCTGTACTGGATGCCCGTATCGCCCAGTTCAAGAATGAGGCCATCAGAGCAGGGCATCACTTCACTCTCGACAGTAGGGTGTAAGTCTAAACCTGTCTCTTGATGGAACGCGCGGATTGCCTGGCTTAGAAATGCGCGCTCGTTGATTGATGGTTTCATAGCCTCTCCAACATTATGTTCACAAAATAGCACTGTTCATTAATAATGAACAAGACTTTTAAGTGAACAAGAGCTCAGGAGCGCTATTGTCTGTCCTCCGGAGAAACAGGCCATAGATTCACATTCTCTCCGGGGGGCCAACTTGGCGATGCGCCGTCCCTACCTCAATGCTTAGACAACCCCATACAATTGGCATAGAAGGTCGTTGTCGCCGGCCAATCCGAGAAAACCCCAATCACACCTACCTCACGGGCCAGAACATCGATCACGGTGAGCACGTCGCCGTCGTTGTTAATGGCATCGGTCACCGTCTGGTAATACCAGCCGCCGCCCTTTTCCAGCGGACCGCTGCGCTCAACGGTCCAGGCAATCAGGTCCAGGCCGGCTTCGCGCGCATTCTCCGCGTACCGGGACGGAACGATTTGCCTCTGGCTGTCCAGAGTCAGCAGCTTCCAGAGCGCCGGCGCCAGAATGTTCACACCCCTACTTTTAAGGTAAGCCATATAGGTTGCGGACGCGTTCACAAGGGTAGACTCAGATTGGTCGAGGAAGACTGCTTGCCGACCAAATTCCGGCATCTCGTCTACCCAGAAAAGAACGTCCTTCAAATTGAAGGACTGGGGCCAGACGTCTTCCGGCTGCACACCGGCATCGATGTAATCCTGGATCATTTGGCGGGCATAGTCTTGCTGGCTGTAATCCCCCTCAAAGGGCATAGCAACCACCGGTGATTTCAATTCCGGAGTGAACTTCGCGCCCAGAGCCCTGAACAACTCGATGCTCTCCTGATGAGTCATCAAGGTGCCCCGGCTGGAGTAGAGATCAGTGCGCCAGTCTGCGGTGCCAGCCAGGTATTCCTCCGGCGTGGTTGCCATTGGGTTGTGGGCATCCATCTTGCCCTCCAGTGACTTGAACTCGGCCAGAGTGATATCGCTGGTGCGACACTCGGCCTGTGCCGGCGTGCCCGTGGCAGGATCGGCGGGCACAAAAGGCTGGGTACACTTGGCGTTCAATGCAGGGACGGCAACGATATTGGTGGTGGTATGAAGGTCGTCCTGGGCATGTCGGCAAACCAGTTCCCGATCCCTGGTGAAGGCGACATCACATTCCAGAATACCCGCACCCATGCGCGCTGCCGCAATGTAGGATTCACGGGTATGTTCGGGAAACTGCAGGGGCGCGCCACGATGGCCGATGGAGAAATCCGTTTTCTCAACAGTGTCGGTATTGCAGGCTTGCAGGCGCTCTTTGAGCGGACTGTCGTCCATTGCACCAACCAGCCAGAAAGGCCGTGGTCCCAGATGGACCGAGGGCTCCGACTGTTCAGGCGCCAGCGCAATTGATTGCGGGGAGAGCTCTTCAACGGTCGCCGCTTGTACCAGGGAAAGTACCGAGCACAGCACCAGCCCCGAAAGGATCCGTAACATCATAACCTCCTCCTTGTGAGACCGATGATACCCTATCAACAGTCTCCCCAAGGAGGATTACGGCCAATTGACAGCCGATGCTGGATTATCTGGCAGGTTGCCCTCAGCTAGCCGCCGAAGCCTCATACTCGCGAATCATGGCAAACAACTGGTCCTTCAGATTCAGCCGCTTCTTTTTGAGGTTTTCCAGATACTCATCGGAGGTGTTTTCAGCGCCCGTTTCAACGCGATGAACGGCATGGTCCACTTCATGATATTCGTCAAACAGCTTGGCGAAGTGAGTGCTGTTGGTTTTCAAAAGATGAATGGCTTCTTTGGATTCCGGCAGTTCGTGAATCAGATCGTGTTTTTCGAGGGACATTCGCGCAGTCTCCATGACTGTGGGGGATGAGATGTATTTGACTCATTCCAGTGTATGGCTAGCTGCGCTTGCCAGTCTTGACCCCCGTCAAGCGCCAGTGAGCCTGTGCGCTCAATTACCGCGCAGGTTCATCATTCCGGATACGGAGAAAGCTGGCAAAGCGAGGCAGCCCCGTGGCTGTGAGGCCATAGTGCTTGAATGTGATCGTGGTTCCGGGTCTCGGAGGAGACGCTCGCTCGGAATCGCTGAACCCCGTACCAATCCGGAATCGCCTGCCATCGTCCAACTCCACCAGCAGTGACCCCATCAGCCCCTCGTATTTGCCCTTTCCCGGCAGATGATGAACAACCACCGCTTCGGCATCCTGATACTGTTTTACTTTCAGTAGATCATCGGAGCGCCCACTTCGGTAATGACTGGACCCCAGCTTCAACATCAAACCCTCTGCGCCGCCGTCGACGATCTTATCCAAACGCTGCATCAGTTTCTCATGGGTGCTCGCCCGTTGCTGATCGACAAGCGCCATGTAGGGTGATTCAACCTCTTGGATTAATACACGCAGCCGGGCCAAACGTTGGTCGAAGGTTGCCTCCTTATCCGGAAGATCAAACACCATGAACCGAATCCGCCGCCAATCGTTGTCATCGGGCACCACCTGACGCACCGCCCCTGACAATTCCGCAAAACGGCCCCGCCCCATCCAGAGCTCACCGTCCAGGGGACGTGCCGGAAACCCTCTGGTGAACCAACCGGGTGCCCGATACTCATGACCGCCACGGGAAAGAAATCGCTCGCCAGTCCAGTATGCTCGCACCCCGTCGAGCTTTTCACTGAACCAGTAGCCGTCCAGCGGCATGCCCTTTTGATACACGTTGGCGAGTGTCAGCTCGGGCTGTTTCGCTACCGCCACGGGGGAAAACAGAAGGGAAATCAGCACCGGCAGCGCGGCGCTGAACAATCGAAACGGCATGGCAATTCCTTTGCTCTCAGTTGCTTTTTCCTACAGAGGTCAGACTTTCCTTTCCGCCCCTGGTCAGCATCCGCGTATTAGTCGTTTCCGCAGGTGCTCCTCACCTTTTCCCGGAAATCCTCACGAATACGGGTATTCTCGGCCTCATTGACATAAATCCGCTCGCCCTGATCGTTGATGTTGTAGAAGGTCGAAACGCTGGCAAGAAACTTGAGGCGCGCCCGAAGCTTTCTGCACAGCTCGGCTTGCTTCTCCGCCTTCTCCTCGGCTTTGGCATTGGCAGCCTGCCGCGTCTCACGCTCTTCCTGCTGCTGCTCCAGAAACTCGGTCATCTTCTGATGCCGCTCCCGGGCTCCCGCATCCACGCTGGCCGGGGCGGCCTTTACCGTAACTTCACTTGATGCTGCCTGAGCTGGTGGACGGTCCCCGAAATGGGTCTGACCGTTGGCATCGACCCATTTGTAGACGCCGGCGTTTGTGGAGAGGGGAATAAGGCAGAGGAGCATTAGAGCGATTTTTACAGACACCGCGAATTCCTTTTCAATGGCTAGTAGTAATTGGCTTTACCGAAAATGGCTTCAATTTCCTTCGGCCATTTGTATTTAAAGGGGGTAAAATTCCACCAAATAATACTCGGAACAAATAAAATGACCCCCAAACACTCAACAATTTTGATCCCAATTGATTTCTTTTTCAGATCCTCTTTATAGAAATCGTAATTAACCCAGGCAAGATTATCGAAGTCCTCTCTAGTGGTTCCTTCATCATAATACCTGACAATAAAATTCCATTTCTGGTAAATACGTTCTTCTTTAAAACCGGAAGATATTTTTTTCCGCTGCAGGGGCATCTTTGGGGGCTTTCCACAAAAGTAATGCTTTTCCCGCATAAAAAGGTGGGCGTAGTACTGTCGTTCCCATACAACCCCGGAGCCTAAATATTGCCAGTTGTAAGAAAAGGTCACTTCCAATTCGTCCCAAGGAATCCGGTAGAACGTCCCTCTATGCCCTACGTAAACAAATCCTTCCTTTCGGTCGATCCGGACGGGCAACGTGAGGGGAAGAAAAATTTCGAACACATAGACGGCCACCCAGACTGGCCCAAAAGCAATCAACATCGCAAACAGTGCTTTTGAATAAAAAAAGCTAATAACCCAACCCAATACCATAACAATAATCATGAAAATATTGATGATTGCTGGCAAGCCTGAGCGAAGAGACATTAAGGCAGTGCGAATGTCCACGAAACGTTCACCGATGCAGGCAAAACTGTGCTCCATCTTTTCCGACGAATCGGACACCCCCCTCACTTTTCGTGCCGGCGGACTAGCAAGCCGCGCTCCGTGGGTTCGGTACAGCTTCTTTTCCAGTTGTTGTTCCAGGTTCGTGTCCGGAAAATCACACTTCAAAGGCAAGTCTTTCATCGATACCCAGTTCCTCTACATCGTTGTTATCCAGAATGACTCTAAGCCCGTTTTCACCCGTTACGCTCCTGCCGTCTTTCTCATACTCGATCAGCATTTCGAGCTGTTCCCAATTGTCGTGATTGTAGTGCGTGAACCGATACATTAAGCCCTGCGAAGTGGAGTCTATCCTCGCTGTTCTATTAAACAGATCTGTGATTTCCCTCGACTCGTTCTCCACTAACCAGTTTCTATTAGCCACGAAAAGCTTGATGGAGACAGCGCAGTTACCTTCAATGTAACCTGGAAAATACACGATGAGACTGGTGAATTCTGATAGAACTCGCTGCTCACCCTGTTGGGTTACCGCCCAATGCTTGGGCATGTACTCAGTTATCTTTACCAGGGGGGAGAACAGCAAATAGTAGAATCCATCCAGTTCCGCTTCGAAATATCGCCTGACATCGACACCCTCACCCTGAGAAACAATGGTTCGGCTATCTTCCAGAAGCTCTGCGCTTGATGGCCTGGATTGCTCATCCCAGTACCGCAATGTAGGCGCGTTACCCCAGAATGACAGTGAAATGAAATCCTCGATCCTAGATCCTAGATCGGGCTATATATAGCTGTACCATACTGATGACGAAAGAGATCGCGACCAGTACTGAACCCACCACAAGCACAACGGGTAAACCCGCCCCGGTAACGGCGCCCGCTACTGCCAAAGACGCCAGGTAAGTGATGCCGATACTCAGCCCAATCTGGACCCCGGATAGCGACGCCATTGCGTAATGGCCTGTGTTCAGAGCCTTGTGGCTCGTCCAGCCTTCCAGACCTATTGACAGTATGACACCGACGTAAGGAAGGGGCTTTAGGCTGATTCTCGCAAGACTCACCGTAATATCTGCGACCTTGCTAACAAACCTTAGCCCATTAAAAGCCACCGAAACCCTGGCACCAGCCGCAGAGAGACTTGCCCCCAAGGCTCTGGCATATTCCTCCTTGACTAATACTCCACTGAGATTAACAACGCCCTCGCCGACGCTCCATAGGCCGGACAAAACAGCCCCCCACCGGTCAATAGCTGTCCTATCGCCAATCATCACGTCCTTCCGAGTCTTATCCAACCCAGAAAACAGGTTTGCCAGATTAATCGCGTGGAAGAAAGTCACGGCGCCGATGAACTTGCCCCTATTCTGCTTGATGCTTTCAACTACCGGGTCCAGACGGGTATGAAGCCAGCCAAAGGGGTTGTCCTTGAAGTCCGGGGTCAGGTGGAATACGTCGATCAGTGCCCTGTTCAGGTAGGCCCTGATACGTGCATCCGCCATTCCGGCGGCCAGGGGTGTCATTGCAAGTTCTGAGAGATTATGGCCGGCCCCTTCCAATGATTTACGGTGGACCTCGTGGAGCAAGTCGGCCGCGGTATTCAATGTTATTCCGTGTCGGTGGACATCAATGCCATAACGTCGCTGGACGGCCCTGGTCCACTTTCTCCACTGCGGCCAAGTTTGAGGGTCTTTCGCCCAGGTGCCCATCTTGGCAGCGGGAGCGGCAAATTCCAGCATCAGAGTATCGGTGGCGGTGCTCACCTGCACATAGGCAGGCATATCGAAGATACTATCCACGATCTTTAGGCTGCCATAGTCAAAGCCGGGCAGGCCTTTCAGTTTTTCGGTCATGCCGTTGGTAGCAGATGCGAGGAACAGGACGGTTTTTAACATGTTCCCAACCGTACCCGCGTCGCCCTCATCAGCAGCTAACCAATTTTCAGAGTCTTCCTTACCTTTCTCCGAACTGACGTAGCCATCCAATATATCTGCCAGTTCCTGCTCAACCGCCTTGAACCCTTCGGCGCAGTAACAGTCGTTGAGCTCCAGCTTCCTGGCCAGTTGGTCAGAATCAATCCATCGCTTCCAATCATCGAATACCAATGTTCGAGCGTGGTCATACTTTTCAAGCTGCTTGTGGTAGCTTTCGACGAATGCGTCTTTTTCCTCTGAACGAACTCGTTCTTTAAGTTCCTCAGCAGTTTCCTGCTGGTCCTCAGGCGATTCCTTTTTGCCAGCCTCACGGGCAATGAGCGCATCTACCATCTGGGCGGTTGTATAGGCGTATGCGTTCTCCTCGGCATAGTTCGTAATCAGATTCACATAAAGAGCATGCAATTGACTCAAATCAGATGTGATACCGATTTCGTCTTCAAGAGCAACGCAGTAAGAAAATTCAGTTTCTTTTTTGCATTGGCCCTGCAAATCCGATTCACCGATTCCATGCATTAAGGTGGTCAGACTCCATTCAAAATCCAACGGTTCTGATCGAAAATCTTCAACCACCTCGCTTATCGCTTCAGTTTCACTGATATTAACGGCCTCACCTCTTCCAGGTAGGCTTCGCAAGTCGAACGGCTGCATGTGCTCTTCGCGAATTTCCGCATCCGTGCGTACAAGTTCCTGCAAACGGGAAGTCCATCGATGCTGCACAAACTTAAGAAAAACTTTTCCTTCCGCAGGGTGATGTAAGGCGGGCAAAGCGCTTTCTGCGTCCACAGCGGAAAAAAGAACCGAGTTGAACCCCGGCTGCACTTCTGTCAACTCGCCTTGTTCGTCAACACGATACTCATGCAGCGTTCCGAATACTTCGGAGAACATATACACCCAACCGGGCGTTAGTTTTCGTACACAGTAATGCGTGGTTTCAAGCGCAACGGTGGGCGGTCGGAAGTGAGGGGGCAGCGCTACTTCTTCCTGACTGATCGCCCAACGTACCGGATACAACGCAACGGTTTTGAACTGGAGCGGGCACATCTGTGCCGCTGAGTCTATGTCATCAGCACCCTGTATAAACGCTGAGCTGTTAGCGCTACCCATGAACCAGTCCCTCCGTTGACTTTTTCTCGGCGAATTCTGCAATTCGCGCTATGGCTTTGCCTGGCGCTGCGGAATTCTCTTTCCACAGAAGCTGTACTTCACTGTCGTCGAATGCCTGGTGTCCAAGCCAGCCAATCGTATTGATAAACAGCGCAATATCTCGGGTACTACAGAGTCCCCGCGCTTTCGCCGCATCGACTAAAGCAGAGACCATCCCCCAATCCTTCCCATCTGTATCCGTTTTGTGAAGCAAATGGGGAAAGTAGTTTGCAACGTGAAGTTCGAGTTTCCTGAGGGCCGTCCGTTCCGCCGCTCTTTCCATGGCAACCTGGTGTTCCTCACGAATGCTTAACCTCTCAGCCTGCCGCTCACTACTGGGCTGATCATTATGAAAATACTCCCACTCACCAGTGCGGCGATCCTGAATGGCAAACAGACTACAAGGCCCCATCAATCGCCTCACATTTTCACCTGACGAATCCAGCTTCAACAGGTGCCGCGCGATTTCAGGATCATAAAACCGGAAAACAACCTCATCTCCCGTGACCAACCTCGCCATAAGCAATCCACGCAAGTGTTGCATGACCTCTTCGAAGTGGCAGTCAGCCCGCAATACGATGGCAACACCCTGATGTTTCCAATCATTGAAGCATTTAAGTGTCAGCGAGCTATCTATTCCCGTTTCAACCAGCCACGGTGAAACTTCCAATAGGTCGGCAAGCTCCGTTTGCCTGTAGAGCGCATCACAATGAGGTGTTTCGATCTCACGATAAATAACTTGGGGCAGATTATTTACTTTGGCGCCATCAATAAGAATGAACGTCTTCCCCTCACCGGGAAGTCCAGCCAGATGCCCCATCAGATCGCACCTTGTGATTCTGGTGAGCAGACCTGGCAAATTCCCTTACCCTGATTCGCGGCATTCTTGATGGCGCGCATCTGGTCGGACTTGGCCATCGGTCTTTGCTGTGTCTCCGGCAGGGCCACCGGCGCAACAGCCCCCCCATTCTTCTCCACCAACCCCGGCATCTCCGGCACCTGAACCTTCTGCCCACTCCCCTTACCCGGCGAACCTCCGGCATTCAGCTTGATGGCAGCGCCACCCATAGCCACACCGCTGGGGTCGATCTTCACGAAACTGCCACCGGCCTTGAGGGTGATTTCCGCACCGGCTTCAATAACGGTTTTCTGGCCGGCCTTGATGTGCAGTTCGGTGCCACAGTCGGTTAGCCAAGCCGTGCCGGCTTTCAGGTGCAACGTACCAGTGACGTTGAAACTACGGTCTTTGCCGGTTTTCTCCCGTTTTTCACCGTTCACCGTGGCGTGGTCACTGCCTTTGATGTGGGCCTTGCGGTCGTTGCCCACGGTCAGGTGGCGATCGTTCCTGATGACTTCAGTGCGGTTGTTCTCCGTGATCAGGGCCAGTTCTTTCTGGGCGTGAACGTAGATCTGTTCTTCGCCGGCTTCGTCTTCAAACCGAAGCTCGTTACTGCCCTCGCCCTTGTGGGTTTTGGTTTTCAGGGTGGTGCGGGTTTTGTGTTCCGGCAGCGAATACGGCGGTGTGTTGGTGGCGTGCCAAGTCCGGCCGGTGATGATCGGCTGGTCCGGATCGCCGTCCAGGAAGGAAACGATCACTTCATGGCCGATCCTCGGCAGTGCGGTGAATCCATACTGGCCGCCGGCCCACTCCTGGCTAACCCGAAGCAAGGCACTGCTGTGTTCATTGTTGGCCCCATAACGATCCCAGGGAAAACGCACTTTCACCCGGCCATATTGGTCGCAATGGATTTCTTCGCCTTCCGGGCCGGTAACCACCGCCATCTGGGGCCCATCCATCAGGGGTTTGTGTTCACACAGCGCCCGCCAGCTCCGGTCTGCAGGAATGGCGTTAAAGTGGTTGCCATAGCGCGTCGGTTCGCTGCCACCCTCTTCTTCCAGGGCCTGTGGTTGTGAGCCGGTGTGGGTGACCGCCGTGAGCAGCCAGTCGTGGTTCATGGCTTCATTGTCGTGGTCGGTTAGCGGCACCCTGGCACCAGCTGCGAAATCCGGGCGATTGCTCTCGCCAAAGGCTGTGCTGGCGTCGCTGCGCAGTGCCGCAAGCCTGGCTTCAGTGAACGGCCGACCACTGGCGTCCTGCTTGAATCGGCCAGGGTAGTCGTAGTGCTGGTAGTCCACCCGGTGGAGGATCTGGTCGCCAGCTTGTTCATGCATCAGGGCGTAAGCCGGGTTTTTGAAGGTGTAATCCTTCATGGCGACCGATGCGGGGCGTACTCGCTCCCGGTACGCAAACCGGAACACACAGGGCGTTCGGGCACTCCCTCCTGCTTTTCCGTTGTATGGGGCAGCCTCAAGCCTGGGCGAATCGCGATGATGATCGGCAAAAATCAGTGCAGGTGGCTCCTGGCCATCAAGGCCGCCATGCTGGTAGCGATAGTGCCAGCCTTCCTCCGCAGCCAGACGTTCAACAAAGGCCAGATCACTTTCCCGGTGCTGGACGCAGTATTCCCGCTCCTCGGGGCCGCGTTTAAGATCAAAAACGGTATCGACGATCCCCCGCTCCTCCAGCAGGGTACGCACAATCTCATCCGTGCCCCGGTTCTGGAAAATACGGCTGTTGTGCATCAGCGCCAGGCGCCAGAGCGGTGGCCGGAAAACCAGTTCGTAGCGGGTACGCCGATGGCCGGAATCGCCGCGGGCAAATTCGCTGACCACGCCGGTAAAGCGACGCAGCGGCATCCCGTCCTGCCAGACCACCAGATCCACCGGTTGCTCCAGCACATTCGAGGCGCCAACAGACGGATCGGTACTGGCCAGGTCAAGGCGTCCCTGGAACAGCTCGGACAGCCGTTCTGTCAGTGCAAAACCAACAACGGAAAAGTGGTCAGAGGAGTATTCGCCAATGGTGGCGGTGAATTGCAGTCCGCTTGCCTGGGGCATGTCTTCGGTCCCTGAAGAAAAAAGAAAATCCGGGCTTTCGCACCATCCTGTGCGAAGGCTCAACCCTGATGAAAGCGTCCTGCTCTCATCAGGGCGGCCCTGGTATGCTGAAAGAGTTTAATACAAGCTGCGGGGTATGCGGTACCCCGCAAGTAGTTGCTCTGTGAACGGGTTGGTATTGCTGGCCGCGTGGAGGCGATAACGCATCTCCCCGTCGTCAACCCGGAACCGGACATCGACCGCGCTGCTGCTCACGCCGGTAATGTCGGCTTTATCGAGCAGTCGGAACAGAGCCCATGGGCCGCTTTCCGAGAGGCTGCGGGGTGAACGGTTCACCTGAACCGGCACCAGGGTAATACGGCTCTCAACAGAGTCCCGCAGGGTATTAGGCCAGACCAGCGGAATGCTCTGGCGCGGGCCATGGCTGAACTCCACCAGTTGGCCATCCACATTCACCACGCTGCGGCGCTTGTTGGCTGAGAGATTGAGCGGTTCCAGCGCGAACTCCACATCCAGCGAACCACCCCGGGTAAAGTAGGCCCTGCGGATTCGATCGGCATTTTCCAATGACGTCAGTACCGCACCGCGCACCAGGCCGGCACGTCGGGCATCGCCCACCTGTTTCGGGTGATCCTCGAGGAACAGTTTCAGGTTGTCCTGATAGAAGGCGTCCAATACGCCGCCCGGGGCAAAAAACCGTTCAAAGTCCTGCAGTGCAACATCCCGCCCGGAGTCCGGATTAAACGGATAGTGGCGGGCCAGATTCTGCTGGAAGGGCTGATACACCTCGCGATACCACTCACGCTCCAACTGCGCCACCGCCTGGTCCAGAACCACTCGCCAGCTTTCCGTGGCCAACCGGGTCAGCAGCCGGTTCAGGGGCTCCGGCTGGTTGTCGGCCATGCGCTGCAAGGTGAAGATCGGGTCGGCGCCCTGCAGGCCCATGCGGGCCCGGGCAGCGGCCAGCGCAGCCTTGCCCTTGTCTGGCGCTTCCTGGATGTTGCGCATGTACTCGTGAAGTTCCCTGACCACCAGCATGATCTGTTCAAGCCCGGTTGGCTGATCGCCATTTTCACGGGTCAACTGGTTGAGCTCCGCAAACTGCCGTTCAATATCCTGCAGCATGCGGAAATGAGGCGACTGCTCCAGAAGCTCCCGGGCTGCGGCACTCTCCCCTTCCGCCGAAGGCACAAGACGCGTGTTATGGCGAACCTGCCGGAGCAGACTTGCCAGGGGCTCGTGGCCGCTGGTCAGGCTCTCCAGAATACGTACGCCGTGGTTCAGGTCCTCAAACCGCTGAATATCGATGCGGCTCAAGGCAGTACGCCAGGCCTCGGCATAGTGCTCGGCATAGAGGGTCTGCAAACTGGCCAGCAGTCTGGCTTCATCCGCCTTGCTGAAGTCAACGTTGTCCCGGCGGCCCAGCACCCAGGCGTCCACCAGAGCCAGCTCCGTTACCGAGCCGGACTTGCGCAGGAACCATTTTTCCAGTCCCTCCCGGGTCAGCAACGCGGGGATGGTCAATGGGTCTTCTTCCACCGCTGCCCCCGAGTCCGACGGCTCGCCATAACCATCCACCCGGGTGAACACCGTGCTGAATGCCGGCCCGGATGCCCGGGCCAGTTCCAACGGTGCCCGGAATTCCTGTTCTGCTTCAATTTCCAGATCCCGATAGACCCGGTCTGGCGTGGCAATCCGACCAAGCTCATGTTGTGCCCACTCGACACTGCTACGAAACGGCGCCAGGGTCATATCGGCAACCGCATCGCCCTGGCGAGTGAGCTGTGCCAGATCGGTATGCGCCATGGCATAGTCCAGATGACCCAGTAGCCGCTGCTGCAGTTCACTCTGGCCGGGGAACGCCTCCTGCCAGTGGCTCTGCATGTAGCGGGTCACAATATCGTCCCGACGACCACTGGCGTCATACAGCATGCGCAATACCCGCAGATGCTCCAGGCGCTCAGTGCTATTGTCTGGCGCCTGGCCCATCTCGGCCATCACACCGAACATCAGGGCTGGCAAATACTGGTATGCCAGCATATCCAGGTAGGATTTCTCCACTTCAGGGCCCACCTCATGGCCACGGTACAGGCCCATATCGCTGAGCAGCGGCCAGTTCCGGCGGTGGTCGCCAAAGGCCAGGGTCGCCTCACGAAGTTCATCCAGCGGGCCGAGCAGGTTCCGGCCGGTATTGTCCGGCTCAAAACCCACCGGCTGCCAGTTATCGATAAAGCCCTGCACACGG
>NZ_DDOI01000038.1:16101-19518 GCF_002341575.1 Marinobacter sp. UBA2498
TGCCAACCGGCGGTCATACCCGCACCGGCACAAATAGCCACCACGGCGGCCACGGCCAGCCGCCGTTGCCGGGACTGAATCACCCGTCGGTTGTCACCGGCCAGGCCGGCCTCCGGATAGATAATCTCGGGGAACAGTGCCCGGGTGAACAGGGTGGCGGACTGCCCTGCCCGTTGGGCAGGCTGAATGGGCCCGGCGATCTGGTAGTTGGCGGCAGCCGCTGAGACAAAGGCATCTTCCGGCACGCCCTCCTGCAACACCGAGGTGAAGTAGGTGCCGCGAACCATCGCCGGTGTCGAGAACACATCCGCAGACAGCAGGTCGGTCAGGAATTGCTCCAGAACGGGCTTAAGGCCGGCAAGCTGGCGGGTAAAGGAGTAGGCCGCTGCCCGCTCCTCGGCATCCCGGGTATTGGCCAGAACATCCGGCAAGCGATCGGTAAGCCGCTCAACCATGGCGGTGTATCGGTCAGCGAACTGGTTCAGCCAATCGTCGTTATCCATCTGGCCTTCGAGGCTGAAGGTAAAGCCCAGGGCCTGCTCCTTGTCCTGCTTGCTCAGGGTCCGCACCAGCGGGCCAAATCCGTAAAGCAGGTCCATCTTGGTGAAGGTGACATAAACGGGCAGGCGGGAGCCGATCTGCTCCATCAGTTCCCGCAGGCGCGTGCGCAACAGGATGGCCCGGTCCCGCCTCTGGCCGGAGTCTGCCACGCTGAGACTGGCCAGATCTATGGCCAGCACCACCCCGTTCAGAGGGCGTTGAGGACGATTTCGCTCCAGCCAGGCGATGAAATGATGCCAAAGACGCTGCTGGATCTCCGCGCCGGCGCCCTCCCCCTGACTCTGGCTCAGCAGTTCACCATCCGGATCGATCAGCACGCCTTTATCGCCGATCCACCAGTCAAAACCGAAGGCATTGCGATCCATTCGATTGTTGCGGGTTACGTTGGTGAGCGTGTAGGTCTGCCCGGAGCGTTGAATCAGGCTGGTCTTGCCAGCATCCTCAAGGCCCATCGCCAGATACCAGGGCAGCCGGTAAATGCCTTTGCGGCCGGGGAGGTTGCTTTTCAGGGCCGCCAGCTGGCGATCCAGCAGGCGCTGTTGCTTGCGCTCCATGGGCAGAATCGGATCTTCCTGTTCCTTCTGCGCTTCCGCCTGCCTGACGTTCACCTTGCGCAGGCGGCGCGCCAGCATCATGCCCCACACCATGGCCACGACCAGCACAACGCCCAGGGTTACCACGGCCCGCATCTGCCAGGCCGCCAATGGAAACTCACCATTGAGCTCCCAGCGTGGCCCCAGCCACCAGGTGGCCACCACCAAGGCAATAATGCCCAGTACCAGGGTGACCGGGGCTGCGTTTTTGAGGTATGGCAGAAGCCAGCGACCGATGAGTAAAGCTTTTCTCCACATGGTGTCCATTCCTGCTGTGATTCCTTGGTGTGTTCCGGGTATCAGCCCAGCTTTTCAAGCTGCCTGATCAGGGCTGGCTCCCAGTCCTCGAGAGCCAGCCCGCGCACCTGCATTTGCAGATCCTGAATCTGCTGCGTGGCCAGTGATTTCAGGCCGGAGTCCTTCATTAATCGGGCGCTGGCAAGGCGCCAGTAAAAGCGGTCTCTTGGTTCTCTCGCTTCCGCCAGCCCGTCCTCCAGAAGTTGCATCCCGGCAGCCAGCCCCTTTTGCCCGGCCAGCTCCCGGGCTTTGTCATAAGCCTGCTCCCAGGCGTTGGCGCTGCCGGCGGAACCACCGGTCGCCGGCGCGGACCAGAGCCACTCTTCCGCCTCCCGGGAGAGGAACGGGGTGCCATCGTTGAAGGTGAGCTCCGGCAACTGGGCAAGGCGCTCAACAAACTCCTTTGCGGACACACGGATGGCCTCAGCGCAGGCGTGGTGGCCCAGGGCCGCCGCTACCCGGGCACTTAACCAATGGCCGTCCAGCCAGAACGGACTGACCGACAGGCTCTGCTCGATTTTCTGCCACAACGCCAGGTCGGCGGATTTTTCCAGGGCTTCGCGATAGTCAGCCACCCGATCGGCACTGACGGCGGCAAGATCGGTGCGCTTTCCGTCCCGTGTCGGCGGTACCGTGGTGATGTTCTGCCAGATAGCGTAACGGCGAACCTGGTACCCCAGAGGCTGGTCCGGCCCGGTTTCGGTGAGCATGTCCGCGACTTTCAGAAGACTCTGCCGGGTTGCTCGTTCGTCGCCCGGGTCCAGGGTGAGTGCCCCCAGGGAAGGCTTCGACGGTGCGGGTTTCTGCTCTGGCGTTTCAGTTCGCGAATCCTGGCTGACCTGCCCTGCCTGCGGACGGGTTTCGGGGGCTGCCGCGGCGTCGTTAACCCTGGGCAGCTTTTCAACCGCCCGTTTAAGATCCTGCAGCGACTCCTCGGGCAATTCCCGGCCAGCGGCCTGGTCCATCAATCTCGCCAGAAGTTCAAGGCAGAACGCCCGACCGTCGCCAACACTGCCATCAAACGCCAGGGCGTCGACGCCTTTGCCGGCGCGCTGGAGCATCTGGGTGAACATCATCTTGCGTGCCCGCTTGCCCGTCTCTCCAGGGTAGGGCCAGGCCTGCTCCCACCATTCGTCCAGCACCCGGTGCAGCAGGTACAGGGATAGGGCGAACCGTTCACCATCACCACCGCGTTGCAGGGCGACCAGAAGAAAACCGAGCACTTTCAGATCCTTGCTGCGGTCCGAGAGAATCGTCAGGGCATCGCTTTCAACCCTGTCCCAATCAATATCGGTATGGGCCAGAGAGCCCACCTTCATGATCTCGTTTTCCAGAAACTCGAGCGTTGCATCGTCTCCGAGTGCCTCGCCGACAACCGAATCGCCGGGCAATGGTGAGACAACCTGTTCAACGTAGGGATGTTGCTCAATGATCTGCATGTTGCTGTCCTGAATCACTGTATTTCGCCGGCATTTACCAGCCACAGGTCTCGCGAAGCGGTTCGATTGCCCTGCGGTATCCCGAGAGATCAAACAGAAGGCCGTCAATACGGCTGTTGGGCGAGTCGATGCGCGCTTCCGTACCGGTGATCATGGCTTTCACGGTACGAATGGCTGGCAGTCCCCGGCCGCCACTGAGCACGAAACCGTTGTCCCGCACCCGCCAGACGGTTTGTCCTCGGCCAAACCCAATCCGAATCCGCTCTTCGTCCATCGCCTTTGGCAGCATCAGAGTGAGCTCCGTAATGTTGTTGTGGCACTGAAGGGCCAGCAGAGGTCTGGGAGGTTGAACCCCCAAAGCCGGAACCGTCACTAGTTGGCCAGCTGCTTGCCCGGTATTCCGGTAAAGTACGCTCGCACCGGTATTTTCTGAATCGAGGCTGGCGTAGGCCTGTCGCCATCGCTCGGATCGCCGGGCATCCGGGGTCGAGAGTTCCTCGCCGGGTGCCGCCACGGGGGTACCAAAG
>NZ_DDOI01000038.1:19617-20047 GCF_002341575.1 Marinobacter sp. UBA2498
CACGGGGGTACCAAAGACCTCGTCAAAGCAGGCCAGCCGTTCAAGTCGCTGGGGCTCACTGGTACAGAGTCGGGCATCTTCAAGCTGGTCAGCGCTGGCATTGGAGACCAGCGAAAGCAGCGCCAATGCCGCTGCAATACCACCGGTTAATCGCACTCTTCGGGGAATCATGACTCTGCCACCTGATACTTTAGGCACTTATGGGCAAGGGTCCGTTTTGGCAGGCCGAGGCTTTCTGCCGCCTGGGCCCGGTTGCCACCATACTGGCGCAATCGCTCGCGAATAATTTCCGCTTCAAATGCCTGTGCTGCGGCTTTAAGATCCCGAATCTCTTCCACAGCAGGTAGATCGATCGGGTGTCTGTCTCTGACATCCCAGGGTGGGCTGGTCCAGCCATCGGACTCTTCGAACAGGTCATTAATCCTCAGAA
>NZ_DDOI01000038.1:20098-20619 GCF_002341575.1 Marinobacter sp. UBA2498
AACAGGTCATTAATCCTCAGAACCTCCGGCTGGATATCGTCACCGCATGGAGTTTGCAGGCAGGCCAGTTCAACGATGTTGCGCAGCTCACGGACATTTCCCGGGAAGTCGTATCCGGCCAGCAGGTGCAAGGCGTGGCTGGAAATGCCCATGGGTCCACTGTCCTCACGCTCGGTATATAGTCGGATAAAGTGACGGCAAAGAGCTTCGAGGTCGTCGGGCCGCTCCCGCAAGGGCGTCACCCGCAGCGGAAACTGGCTCAGGCGGTAAAACAGGTCCCGCCGGAAGCTGCCGTCTTCGATACCTGCCTGCAGCGGCTGGTGGGTGGCCGCTACCAGCCGAAAATCCGAATGCTGTTCCTCGCGGGCCCCCAACGGGCGGAACTGACGACTTTCCAACACCCGGAGCAGTTTCGACTGCAGTGCCATGGGCATGTCACCGATTTCATCCAGGAACAAAGTGCCGCCGTTGGCCTGCGCCAGAAGCCCCTGCTTGTCCTGGTCGGCGCCTGAGAACGCTCC
>NZ_DDOI01000134.1:0-899 GCF_002341575.1 Marinobacter sp. UBA2498
TGAACGACAACAAGATCATCAATACCCTGGCGGCCCTGCAAACCCGCCACACATCGCGCGACATCATCCTTGTCAGCAAGGACATCAACATGCGATTGAAAGCCCGGGGCTTCGGCGTGGAGGCCCAGGACTATCACAACGACATGCTGCTGGACGATATTGACCTGCTGCCGAAAGGGTACAAAGAATTCCCGAACTCGTTCTGGGACACCATCGAGAAGGTCGAAACCATCCAGCGGGAGGGTATTACCGAACACATCCTTCGTCGTGAGGGCGACCTGGCCAGACTGACCATCAACGAGTTCGTAATTGATGAACAGGGATTCGTTGGCAAGGTGTCTGATGTGGGCGAAGACCAGATTGTCATTCGGGATCTGCACCAGCACGATCTGATGCACGAGGAAGTCTGGGGCCTGGTACCGCGGGATATATACCAGGCCATTGCCCTGAACCTGCTGCTGGACCCCGATATCCACCTGGTAAACCTGACCGGTTCCGCCGGCTCCGGTAAAACCATCCTCGCCCTCGCGGCCTGTATCGAAATGACGGTTGCCAGCAAGCTGTACAAACGCATCATCGCCACCCGCAGCACCCAGGGTCTGGACGAGGACATTGGCTTCCTCCCCGGCACCGAGGCGGAGAAAATGGAGCCCTGGCTGGGGGCCATCGTGGACAACCTCGAAGCTCTCCACGAAGACGATGAAAATATGACCGCCAGCGTGGACTACATCCTCAGCAAGGTGCCACTGCACTTCAAGTCGATGAACTACATTCGTGGCCGCAGCTTCCAACACAGCCTGATCATCATCGACGAATCCCAGAACCTGACGCCGCATCAGATCAAGACCATCATCACCCGTGCCGGCAACGGCTCCAAAGTAATCTGCCTGGGTAACCTG
>NZ_DDOI01000134.1:998-4873 GCF_002341575.1 Marinobacter sp. UBA2498
GTAATCTGCCTGGGTAACCTGGCTCAGATCGACACCCCCTATCTGAGCGCCCTGAGCTCAGGCCTGACCTACATGACCGAGCGCTTCAAGAGTTTCCGCCATGGCGGGCACATTCACCTACAGGGCGTCCCACGTTCTGTTCTGGCGGAGTACGCAGAAGCCAACCTTTAACGGAGTCTTACGAAAAAATACAGCAGGACATAGTTGCATCGCCTAAGCTTGAGCCAAGCAGACAGGTGAACGGCTATGTCCATTTTCGCAAAAACAACCATACCGATTGTTCTGATGGCCGTCGTGCTTGCGGTGGCCTCCTTCTTCATTCAGCGACATCTCATTTTCCCGGCGTTCGCCACCATAGAGCGCGACTCTGCCCGTGACCAGATAGACCGGGTGGTCAGACGTATCGAAGCCCAGCTCGAAACGATTGAGTTCACCGTTTACGACTGGGCGGCCTGGGATGACACCTATGAATTCAGCAATGACCTTAATCAAAGATATGTCACGTCGAACCTACAACCCGACACCTTTGAAAACTTCGGCTTTGAAGTCGCCCTAATAATGGACAGGAATGGCAACTCCCTTTGGGCAGGGGTGTTCGACTACCGTTCCGGCGAGGACATTATTGATCGTACTGAGTCCCACCAAAGTGAGCTTCTTGCAGCAGCCAGCGACTACACCGAAAACATCGATCTTTCGGCCGACGTCGACGACCAGCGAATCAGCGGCGTATTTCCCCTGAAAGGCGTCCCGGTGCTTTTCTCTATGCGCCCTATTGTAAGAAGCGACGGTACGGGCGAACCAAGAGGCTTCCTGCTGTTCGGTCAGTTTCTGGACCAGCATCGAGTTAACACGCTGGCCGAGCAGATACTCATGAGCTTCGAGCTATCGCTTCCGACAGAAACACAGAAAGGCTCCGACAACTCCCATTACCAAATCAAGCCGATTGACGATAGCCGGTTGATGGCTCAAAAGTCTATTTACATTGACGGCGAACCGGCGCTGAACGCAAGTACCGAAGTTACCCGTAGCATCAGCCAGTTGGGAAAGAGCATCATACGGTACGGGATGCTACTGTTCGTCATACTGGGCGTGGCGATTGCGATCACTCTGTTCATCGTGTTCCAGATTACGGTGGTTCGCCCCATCCGCGACCTCAGAACCGACATTGCTAGTATTACGGGCTCCATGGATTACTCCATGCGGGCCCAGATTCGCAATCAGGATGAAATCGGTGCGCTATCGAGAGATTTCAACACAATGCTTGGCCTAATCGAAGCCAATAATCAGGAACTGAAGCAGTTGTCAGAGACTGACCCACTGACTGGTCTCTTCAACCGACTGGCCATGGATAAAAAGCTGCAGCAAGCCTGGCACCTATTAATACGAACCAGTGACCCACTGACCGTAATGCTGGTCGACATTGACTATTTCAAAGCCTACAACGACCACTACGGCCATCAGGCAGGCGATGACTGCCTAAAAAAGGTTGCTCAAATTCTGCAAAATGCCGCCAAACGCGATTCGGACATGGTTGCGCGCTACGGTGGGGAGGAGTTTCTGATTGTATTGCCGGGCACCAGCCGAGCCAGCGCCCAGAATATTGCCGCTGTTCTTCAACAGCACATCCCTGAGGAGAACATTGAACACAGCGCAAGCAGTGTCGACTCGCGGGTCACCGTCAGTATCGGTATCGCAGCTCAGGTACCCTCTCCAGCTGAATCCGTTTCGGAGCTGATTGGCGCTGCAGATCGTGCGCTCTACCAAGCCAAGGAGAACGGCCGGAACCGAATAGAATAAGACCGCACAGAGAATTGTGCGGCCTTATTCGCAGGAAACACCGAACCTGGGTCAATCGCTGGCCGGGCTTTCCTTCATGGCCGCGTTCATGCGGCGACGCAGCACCGGACCCACCACATAAGGCAACACCAGGCTCAGAGCGGCAACCAGCCAGAAGCTCTTGGCCAGGGTGCTTTCCCACAGAATGCTCCAGTCGCCGTCCGACAACACCAGGGCATGCCCCAGGTTCTTCTCCATCTCCGGTCCGAGCAATAGCCCGAGAATAATCGGCACCACCGGAATTTCCAGTTTGCGCAGGAAATAACCCGCCACGCCAAACGCCACCATGAAATACAGGTCGAAGGCGCTGTTGCTGATGGAATAGATGCCCACGAAGGCCACCATGGTCACAATGGGCAGCAGGTACATGGGCGGCACCGACAGCAGGCGCACAAAGAAGCCAACCAACGGGATGTTAAGCACCAGCAGCAGCACATTGCCAATCAGCAGGGCGGCAATGACGCCCCAGACAATATCGGCGTTCTGGGTAAACATCAGCGGGCCCGGTGTGATGTTCAATGAAATCAGCATCGCCAACAGCACCGCGGTGGTACCGCTACCTGGCACGCCCAGGGTCAACATGGGTACGAGCGCGCCTGATGAGGCACCGTTGTTGCCCGCCTCAGGCGCCACCACACCCCGGATATCGCCCTCGCCGAACGTGCCCTTCTTGCCTATCACGCTCTTTTCGAGGGTGTAGCTGATAAAACTGCCCAGGGACGCACCGGCACCCGGCAGCACGCCGGAAATGAATCCAAGCACGCCGCCACGAAGCTGGGTGGGAACCGTGGAGACCAACTCCTTGAAGGTAAGGGTCAGCTTGCCCACGTTCATTTTCTTACGCCCACCGCCCATGCGCGACTCGACGAAGAACAACAACTCCGAAATGGCGAAAAGGCCAACAATCGCCAGGATGAAATCGATACCCTCGTACAGCTCCAGCACACCGAAGGTGTAGCGCTGGGTGCCGGTGGAGATATCGATGCCCACGGTGGAGATCATGATCCCCAGGGTCGCGGCAATCACCGTCTTCATCGGGTTCTTGCCGGTAATACCACCCAGGGTGGCGAAGGCCAGCAGGAACAGCGCGAAATACTCCGCCGGGCCGAAACTCAAGGCAAACCTCGCCAGCACCGGGGCAAGCATGATCAACCCGATGGTGCCGATCAGCCCACCGGCAAAGGACGCAATAGCAGAGATCGCCAGCGCATCGGCCGCCCGCCCCTTTTGGGCCATGGGGTAGCCATCGAGGCAGGTCATCATCGCCGGTTCGTCACCGGGAATGTTGAGCAGGATGGAGGAAATACGGCCGCCATACATCGCGCCGGCGTAAACCGATGTCAGCAGGATCATGGCAGTTTCCGGCGGCAAGCCAAGGGTAAACGCCAACGGGATGAGGATCGCCACACCGTTTGCCGGCCCCAGGCCGGGCAAACAACCAATCAGGGTGCCCACGAAAGCACCGAAGAGCGCAAACATCAGGTTGTACGGTGTCAGGGCAACCGCAAACCCCTCCATCAGAAAACCGAGCGTTTCCATCAGTTCACCTCCAGGATGCCAGCAGGCAAGCTCAACGCCAGGCCATAGTTGAACAGGACGAACACCACCACGGCGCTGATCAGGCCCGTTAAAAAGGCATTCCTGGCGGGCGCGCCCATGCGCCAGCTAAGGGTGCCAACCGCCAGGGTTGTCGAGATGACAAACCCCAGGGGCTCAAGCAGCATCGCGTAGACCACCAGCACAACCAGCGACACCACCAGCTCAACTGCGGACCGGCCCAGCGGCCACTGGGCGTCGGGGTCCGGCTTGACCATCAGGTAGATGCTGCCGGCAACCAGAACCACCGCAAGGATGGTTGGAAAGGTTTCCGGCCCAACGGTTTCGGCGCCGCCAAACGGCTCGGGCCACTGCTGTGCAACCCAGCCGTAAGCCACTGCCAGAACCATCAGGCCCAGGCCAAGAAGCCGATCACCCAGGCCTGTCATTTCAGCAGTCCTATTTCGCGGGACAGGTTCTCGATGTCCTTTACCTGTTGCTCG
>NZ_DDOI01000134.1:4918-12441 GCF_002341575.1 Marinobacter sp. UBA2498
CCTGTTGCTCGACAAAGCTGTCGAACTCATCTGCAGGCGGATGGAACGGGATGAGACCATTGGCCTTCATCACCTTTTTCCACTGCTCACTGGCATACAGGGTATCGACGGCCTCGACCCAAAACGCCTTGGACTCACTGGAAGCACCCTTGGGCATGTAAAAACCGCGCCAGTTCGGGCCAACGGCGTCAACGCCCTGCTCTTTTGCGGTCGGAATATCGGAAAATTCACCCGGCAGGCGCTCGTCGGCCAGCACGGCCAGAACACGAAGGTCGCCCGACGACAGGAAACCGGTGACTTCGGAGATATCACCGGTGAAAGCGTCGACCTGGCCACCGACCACCTGGGTCATGGCCTCACCACCGTTATTGTAGGAAAGGTACGGAATGGCGGGCAGTCGATCGGCGCCGGCGGCCTTCGCGGTGATCAGCACCTTCAGATGATCCCAGCCACCCCGGGCACTGCCGCCCGCGAACTTGACGGATTTCGGGTTCTGCTTGATGGCATCGAGCAGTTGATTCAGGTTCTCATACTGTGAGTCCTTGCCTACGGCAATGACGCCGTAATCCGCGCCCAGCGCGCCAATCCAGGTCACCATATCGGCATCCAGCCCGGGGAACTGTTTCTGGGCGAGACGGGTAGTGGTTGCCGTTGATGCGGCGACGATCAGCTTGTCATCTTCCGCTCGTTTGCTGACCGTGTGAGCATAGGCAACACCACCGCCAGCACCGGCCATATTGATGGTCTGTACGGTGCCTTCAACCAGGCCAAGGTCCCTCATTACATTACCAGCGCTGCGACAGGTAAAGTCCCAGCCGCCACCCGGGTCTGACGGGGCGATGCATTCCACTTTTCCGGAGGGTTGCCATGCGAGGGCCGAAAAACTGAGTGTGGCTATAGCCACCAATAAAAAACATCGTTTAGCAAGCATCTTATAACCTCTGATTTGTTGTTGTGTCCCTCGACGACGATCGCGTTCCGAGATGGCATTTTACGTTGCCACTAATAGCGATAACGGAGGACTCGATTGGCAGTGTAAGTAAATAAATAGCTTTCCCGAAGTTTGTGGGCGTAAAGCTTTTTTACATCTTAAAACACGTTCTGATCATAATGTTCACATAAAACGCTTTCTGCCTGGGAATACTTCCCTGATCGTGGTTTTTATGACCAAAAAGCCCTAAATAGAAAAAAAGAACCTTATCTTTTAAAGATTAATTGAATATGACGTCATGGGTTAGTCTGACAGCGTTGTCGCGACAGCAACTGATACTCCGAATAATTACAAAAGAGGCTTTACGACTATGAAAAAAACCATAACCGGAGCTGCATTCACTCTTTTCGCAGCATTAACCAGCACTACTGTACTTGCAGCTCCTGATGAGCAAAAACTAGAAAAACAAATGTATGACCTTAAACAAGAACTCGACGACCTGAAAAAATCAAAAATTTTTGATCTCGAGTTTGGCGGGCGAATCCAGGCAGATTTCAACTACTTTCAAGGCGCTTACAATGCCGGCAAGGCTGGCGATCCAGGCAGTGATTTTTTCCCTCGCCGCATTCGTACTTATGTAGAGAGTGTGCATGGTGACTGGGACCACAAATTATTACTCGACTTCGCGGATGGTGGCGGCGAGATTGTTCTGGCGCGAGTACGCTACAAAGGTTTTGGCAATGGTCTGAAAGTACAGGCTGGTAAGCTTTGGGAAGAAATTTCACTAAACGGACGAACCAGCAGCAAACATATTGCCACTATATCACGTAGCTCGTTGGCAAATACCATGGCGCCATATTTCTCATGGGGCGCATCAGCCAACCAATACTTCGAAGACTCAGGCATTCGTTATGCAGTTGGAGTTTACAGAAACGAAGCTTTCGGTGCCGTTGGCCAGAATGTTGATGCCAATGGCGTTGACAATGGCGTTTTGGCGCTCGCATTAACAGGCCGCCTCACTTGGCAAAAAGATTTGCAAGACGGCGTTCTGCACCTCGGTGGCTGGTATTCAAATCGTGATATGGGAGGCCGGGATTTAGGAGCACGCTTCGCACGTGGAGAAGTACGCAACACCAATACCCGTTTGGTGGACTATGTCGCGGGAGGGAGCCCGGTAGCACTGAACAGCCTGCAACAGGCCGGCTTAGAGGCTGCATATCAGCTAAAAGGGCTGACCGTAGAGGCAGAGTATGCAGCCCGTGAATTAAACGCCGTAGACCCGGCCTCACCGCTGGATGGTGAAGTTTACGATGGCTACACCGTTACCGCCAGTTATTTCCCGGCAGGACTTCGAAAGCAATACTCTAAAGGCTCTGCAGTGTTCAAACAACCCAAGGGCGTTAGAGATGCATGGGAACTGGTTGCTCGTTTAAGTAATATGGATGCGACTTCTGATACGCAGGGGACAGAAACAACAAGCTATACCCTGGGCACCAACTACTATTACTCGTCAAAGGTGAAATTTATGGCAAATGCCATTTATTCGGAGGTGAGTGGCCCAGGTGCCGCGTCCTTGGTAGGCAATGAAGACAACGGTCTGGGTTTTACAGGACGTATCCAATACTTGTTCTAAGGAAGCGATCAGTAGCTACCATCGGCCTGCGACAAAACGGGCATCCCTAGTTGCATGAGGTTCACAGCAGCCTGTCGGACTCCAGCGGTTGTTTCCGGCAATTTAGAAGTTGAGCGTAACTCCCCGGACTTTGAGGCGCATAGTCGATGTATGCAGCCACAAATCCGGGGGATCTGCGCCGATTTTCAGTGAAGCTATTGACTGGCCGAACAGGCGGCTCTCTTGTGAACCAGCATGTTTACCACTACTCCGCTTGAACCCGCCAATTCGAGCAAATCATCGTAACAGGACGTTATGGTCATTAAATTTACGGGTAATCGCACGATGAGTGTTTTAGCCTTGTCGTATTCTATAATGATAACAAACCGCGCTTTAGTGATATTGTGTTCCGAAAAACCAAACTGAAAACCCGAATGATCCTCACGCTCGGATTCGTCAGCGCAGCGCAGACGATCCTCATAGGCGTGTTCGCCGGCTATTACCTCAGCAACTCCCTGTTTGATGAAATCGGACAACGGGCTCTCATGGTGTCGAAGACCGTCGCGGCAGCCCCCTCGGTGATCGAGGGAGTACGCGAGCGTGATATTGAAGGGCTGAACCGGCTGGCAAATCGACTGACCCGCACCAACGAAGCTTTGTTCATCGTCATTGGTGACCACCAGGGCATACGCCTGGCACACCCCTCCCCTGATCGCATTGGCCACTCCATGGCCGACGATGACGGTGACCTGGGCCGGCGTGCCCTGGTTGATGGCAAGGCCTATGTGGCAAGGGCCACGGGCAGCCTCGGCGAATCCATGCGTGGCAAGGCCCCGGTGATCGAGCCAGAAACTGGCGAGATCATCGGCATTGTCTCCGTGGGATACGGAGTTGACCAGGTGGATGCCACCATCAAACGCTACAGCTTCGTACTGTATACCGTGGTTGGCCTTACCCTGCTGGTCAGCATACTTATCGCGATGGTGATCGCCGGGCGCTTCAAGCGCGCCATTTTCGGCCTGGAACCGGAAGAAATCGCACGCCTGTTCCAGGAGCGGGACGCCACCTTGCAGTCCGTTCGGGAGGGCATCATCGCCATCAACCGCGACGGTGTGATCACGACCTTCAACCGCACCGCCCTGGAAACCCTGGGTATCGACCCCGACACGCCGCTGTCAGGCCGTCCCATTCTCGATGTTCTGCCCGAAAGTGACCTGCTGTCGGTACTAGAATCCGGCACGCCGGACTTCGACCGCGAGGTCTGGCTGAGAAACCGACAGATGATCGTCAACCGCTTACCTGTTCGCCAGGGCGCTGAGATTACCGGTGTTGTGGCCAGTTTCAGGCTGAAGGACGAGGTGGATCAGGTCAGCCGGCAACTGACTCGCATACAACAATACGCAGATACCTTGCGAAGCCAGACTCACGAATACTCGAATAAGCTCCACACCATCGCGGGCCTGATCCAGATTGAAGCCTATGACGACGCGTTGAATCTGATCGGCAGCGAAGTCAGCGACCATCAGGCACTGATTCACCTGCTTCTGGAAGCCGTCCCCGATCCGGTTATCGCCGGTTGCCTTATGGGCAAGTACAATCGCGCCCGGGAGATGGGGCTGGGCTTACAGATCGATGCCGAAAGCCGCATGGTGGATATACCCGCCGACATGCCACGGGATCAACTGGTGAGTGTCCTCGGCAACCTCATCGACAACGCCCTCGAGGCCACCCTTCATCAAACGGGCGAAGGAGGACGGGTTCAGCTATCCATGACAGACTTGGGGCATGAACTGATCTTTGAGGTTGAAGACCAGGGGCCCGGTATCCCGGAACAATCTCAACAGAAGATCTTCGAAAAAGGCGTAACCACCAAGGCGGGCGCTGAAGAACACGGTTATGGCCTGCACCTGGTGCGTCAGTTTCTGAATCGCTGGGGCGGCTCCATCACGGTGGAGAACCTACCGGGTGTGGGCTCGCGATTTACCCTTTACCTTCCGAAAACCAGTCAGGGGAGTGACAGTCATTGAATACCCTTCGGATCCTGATTGTTGAGGACGACCGGCAGATCGCCGAAATCCAGCGCCGGTTTGTTGAGCGACTCGAGAATGTGGAGCTTTGCGGCATTGCCCACAGTCTGGGGGATGCCCGCGACCTTATCGACGTTATGGCCCCACACCTGATCCTGCTGGATATCTATTTTCCCGACGGCAATGGTCTGGATCTGCTGCGGGAACTCCGGGCGCGGGATAGCAGCAGTGACGTTATCCTTATCACCGCCGCCAAGGAAGTGGAACCGCTCAAGAGTGCCCTGCGCGGCGGCGTCTTCGACTACATTCTCAAGCCCCTGGTTTTCGAACGCCTTGAGGAAGCCGTCAACCGTTACCGCGACCACTTGCGGCAACTGTCTGGCCTGGTGCAAATCGCCCAGAAAGAAGTCGATGCCCTGCTGCCCAGAGGGTCAAGCGAAGCCAGTCAGCCCGCGCCTACAGACAGGCTGCCCAAGGGCATCGATAGCATCACATTGGATAAAATTCGCGAGGTGGTTTCATCCGGCCAGTGGAGTGCCGAGGAAGTCGGCCAGGCCATGGGCGCGTCACGAACGACGGCGCGACGCTACCTGGAATTCCTCGTTGGCCGGGGGGAGTTAACCGCGGAAGTTACCTACGGCAGCGTCGGCCGACCGGAACGGCGGTATCGCGTCTGACCCCCTGCCTTTAGGGTCAATCCCGGAACTGCGACTTGTCCAGCCCGTACTTCTTCATTTTGTCGTACAGCGTCTTGCGGGCAATGCCTAGCTGGACCATGGTGTCCTTAATGCTGCCATGGCAGGCATTGAGCGCACTGACGACGGCTGAACGTTCAAAGTCGTCCATCATCTCGGACAGAGTCTGGCGCCCGGACACATTGTCGGTGACGGAGGAATCGTTCTCGTCCAACGCCGCTGGCCCCAGCAGAACGTAGCGCTCGGCCAGGTTCCTTAACTCCCGCACATTCCCCGGCCAGCTATGCTGCATCAGACGCGCGGCCTGGCTGGCATCCAGCGGGATGCTTTCCCGGTCGTAACGGGCTGCCGCAATCAGCACAAAATGGTGAAACAGGACGGGGATGTCGTCCTTGCGTTCGCGCAGTGGCGGAATATCCAGCTTCACCACATTCAGCCGGTAATAGAGATCAGGCCGGAATTCGCCGTCGTCACTGAGTTTTTTCAAATCCGCCTTGGTGGCGGCAATGATNNGCGATGATCCGGACATCCACCTCCTGAACCTTATTGCTGCCCAGACGCTCGACCCGTTGTTCTTC
This sequence comes from Marinobacter sp. UBA2498, assembly GCF_002341575.1. Lineage (NCBI taxonomy): Bacteria > Pseudomonadati > Pseudomonadota > Gammaproteobacteria > Pseudomonadales > Marinobacteraceae > Marinobacter > Marinobacter sp. UBA2498. Next base: position 10,762 of record NZ_DDOI01000134.1, read on the forward strand.
CAGCACCCGCAGGAGTTTCACCTGCAAGGGCACGGGCATACTCTCAACCTCATCCAGGAACAGGGTGCCCTTGTGGGCGTGCTCGATCTTGCCGATACGGCGCTTTTCAGCCCCGGTGAACGCCCCGGCCTCATGGCCAAACAACTCGCTTTCAATCAGGTTCTCGGGCACCGCGCCGCAGTTGATTGCTACAAAGTTGTGGGCACTGCGTCCACTGTTCTCATGAATGTATCGGGCCAGCGCATCCTTCCCGGACCCAGTTTCCCCGTGCAGAAGAATATTGGCCGAAATATCGAGGATGGGATCAACGGTCGCCATGACCTTTTGCATCAACGGCGAATCCCCCAACATTCGTGGACCGGGTCTGGCCAGGTGTCGCAGCTGTGCTTTCAGTCGACGGTTCTCGAGGGCCAGATGCCGTTTTTCCAGGGCATGACGGAGCAGTTCAATCAGTTCATCATGATCAAACGGCTTCTCGATAAAGTCGTAAGCGCCCTGCTGCATGGCCGTTACTGCCGTGCTTATGTCGCCCTGCCCGGTAAGAATGATCACGGGAATGGTGTTATCGATAGCTCGAAGCCGGTCCAGCAACTCCAGGCCGGTCATCTCCGGCATGTTGTAGTCGCAGAGAACCACGCCGTCGTAGTCGGCGTTGATATGTCCCAGCGCCGATGGCGCATCTTCGAAGCAGCTGACCGGCAACTCCTCCAGGGTCAGTGTCTGGGCAATAGCCTGGCGGATGTGTGGATCGTCGTCCACAAAGATTACCGAGGGTTCTGTCATTCCATGGCCTCCCGCTTCTTGAGGGTTACGACGAATTCTGCGCCCGGCCCATCCCGGCGGTTACGACCGGTCAGGCTGCCACCCAGCGCATCCACAATCTGGCGCGATATGGAAAGCCCAAGACCCAGTCCCTGCTTGACCGATTTGGTGGTAAAAAAGGGCTCGAAAATCTGTTCGGTGTCGCCCTGCAATCCGGGCCCGTTATCGCGCACCAGGCATTTCCAGTGCTGCTCGGTTTCTTCTATATCAATCCGGATTTCCGGCCGAGCACCACCCTCTACCGCCTGAACCGCGTTCGCCATCAGGTTAACCATAACCTGCTCTATCCGGATCAGGTCACCGTGGCACATCACCGGCGAGTCCGGACGGTGCCACTGGATATCGATTTCCGAGCTCGATTGCTGGGCAACGATAATTTTCAGGGATGCGTCAATCGGTTGCCGGAGATCCACCACCGCTGGCGGGCCTTCGGATTTGCGCGCAAAAACCTTGAACTGCCGGGTCAGCTCCGCCATCTTGTCACACAGCAGGATGATTTCTGACAGGTTAGCATCCACCATCTCCCCGGCACCTTTCTCAAGGAAGCGGCGGCTGTTTCGGGCATAGGTCTGAATGGCCGTCAGAGGCTGGTTCATTTCATGGTTGAGGCCCGCGGACATCTGACCCAGCACCGCCAGTTTTGCAGCCTGGATCAGCTCCTGCTGTGTTTCCCGCAGCTCGGTTTGGGTGCGTTCTCGCTCCCGGATCTCCTCCACCAGTTTGCGATTGGAGTTCTCCAGGTCTGCGGTTCGCTCGGCCACGCTTCGCTCCAGCTGCTCGCCCCGAAGAGCCAGTTCAGCCTCGCGCCGGTAGCGCTCGCGCAGGTACAGCCAGGTCAACAGGCCACCAAAGAACAGC
>NZ_DDOI01000134.1:12562-13104 GCF_002341575.1 Marinobacter sp. UBA2498
CAACAGGCCACCAAAGAACAGCGCTGCCCCACCGACCGCAAAACCCAACCGGGTCCAGACGACCGAGCGAGTGCTCACCATGACTTGAAGCGTCCAGTCCATCCTTGGCAGAGGCGTGCTTACGCTCAGATATTCCCGGGGTTTGCCACTGTCCTGGATACGGACCGTTGCTGACTGCTCGAGAAGCCCCCATGGGGTTCCCAACGTTTTCAGTGCCATTGGCGTCAAATCACGGCCTGGATAACGCCGGCGGGAATACTCGTCGGGCACGGCATCGGCCATCCCCGAGAAATTGCGGTAAAGCCAGTCCTGCCTGCTCGCGAGAAAACTGATGCCATTATGATCAAGCACGACCATCTCCGCCTCTCGCAAGCCAGTAGGGCGATCCCATTGGGATTCCAGTTCGTGAACCAGAACCTTCACGGCGACCACCCCGATAATCTGGCCGCCCTCGTCCCGAACCGGATGCGAGAAATACAGACCCCGAACGCCAGACATCAGGCCGAGGGCGAAATAGATCGCCGAATCGCCCGACTCCATCG
>NZ_DDOI01000134.1:13177-36313 GCF_002341575.1 Marinobacter sp. UBA2498
GAAATACGGCCGGAAATTGAAATTCCGCCCGACAAAACTGTCTGGCTGCAGGTAGTTGTTGGCTGCGATCGTCAGGCCGCGAGTATCCATCAGGTAGACATCCGAACTGCCTACGATAGTGGCCATGCGCTGCATCTGTTCATTGGCCGCGAGAATAGCAGAGGGATTGTCAGGCGCCTCCAGCGCCCGTTGCAGTAACGGATGCTCGGCCATCAGCTCGGGCACCGGGAGATATCGGTTCAGTTCGTTGGCCACCAACTGGCGATACCGGAAGGACTCCTCCAGGCTCTCCTGCTCCACCTGCCGGTATCCAACCCAGCCACCGAGCAGCCAGGCGGCCACCAGGGTCGCCACGAAAAGGAGAAAAACGCCAATACGGTAAGGCATAGGGTCCGGTTCCCGAAAAACCGCGGAAAGCCGCTAGAGTATAGCCAGGCCGGGTGCAGAACAACCGTGCGATGCTTCCATGGCACGGTTGTTCTGACGCCGCCAGCAAGACCCCCTTTACAGGGCGCCAGCTGTGGCAAGGCGAGTTTTACGCTGCTTCTGGATGACGAACGCCAGGACCGCCAGGGCAATACCGGTGAGATCTGTCCAGAGCCCACCCTCGATCATCAGCAACGCGGCCGCAATCAGCAGGAGTCGCGTTATCCAGGACGCGGAAATGCTCGCAAACCAACCGAGTACGCCGCCAGAAAGCATGTAAACGCCAAAGGTTGCGGTTACCAGTGCCCTCGCGATCTCGAACCAGCCGGCTTCCATCAACAACGCGCCGTTGTAGAAGAACATGAAAGGCACGATGAATGCTGCGATGCCAATCCGGAACGAGGCCACGGAGGTTTCCATGGCGTTGGCGCCCGATATGCCTGCAGCGGCATAGGAGGCCAGCGCAACCGGTGGTGTGATCGCGGAGACTACGGCAAAGTAGAACACGAAGAAGTGCGCCGTCAGCGGTTCAATACCCAACTGGACAAGGCCTGGCGCGACCACCGAGGCAGCTACCGCATAGGCCGCCGTGGTCGGCATCCCCATACCCAGAAGAATGGAAATGAACATGGCGAAGATCAGCGCCAGCAACTGGCTCGTGGCCGCAACATCCAGCAACAGCACTGAGAAGCGCGCGCCCACTCCCGTCAGCGAAATCACGCCCACGATTACCCCGGCCGCTGCGCACACCACGATAATCTGGATCGCCATATAGGAAGCAATTTCCAGTGCCTGAAGGATATGCCGCAGACCCATCTTGTTGGGTGACAGCCAGCTCACGACCGCGGCAGAAACGGTCGCCAGGGTGCCGGCCCGGATCACCGAATAGCCCATGAACAAGGCGACAATCAGGATTATGATCGGCACGAACAGATAGCACTGCTTCATCATGGTTCTGAGCTTTGGCAGCTCGTCTTCACGCATGCCGCGCATGCCGGTCTTGGCGGCTTCAAAATCCACCATGAAGTAGACCGAGGCAAAATACAGGATCGCCGGAATGATCGCCGCGATGGCTATCTCGGTGTAGGGAATGCCGGTAATCTCCGCCATGATAAAGGCGCCGGCGCCCATGATCGGCGGCATGATCTGACCACCGGTGGACGCGGCCGCCTCGACAGCGCCTGCGGATTGCTTGCTGTAGCCCACCTTCTTCATCAATGGAATCGTCAGGGAGCCGGTGGATACCACGTTGCCGGCACTGGTGCCGTTGATCATACCCATCAGGCCCGATGCAAAGATCGATACCTTGGCCGGGCCACCCCGGGAACGGCCGGCCGCCGCAAAGGCAAAGTTCACGAAGTAGTCACCCACCTTCGAGGACTGCAGGAAGGCGGCAAAAATGATGAACAGAATGATGTATGTCGAAGACACCGCCGTGGTCGGCCCAAGGATTCCGGCATCGGTATACACCTGACTGAAGAAACGCTGAACCGAAAGCCCCGGGTAACCGAGGAAACCTGGCAGGTAGGGTCCTGCGAAAACATAGGCCAGAAACACCAGACCGATGATCACCAGTGCCATCCCCGCCACGCGCCGGGTAAGTTCCATGATCAGGGCCGTGCCGGCAATGGCTGCAAACGAGATACCCACCGGCGCAAAGGAGGTGCCGGTCGACATCCGCATGGACGTGTTATAAACCACCAGGAAATAGGCGGCCACGGCCAGCGAGCAGACGATCAACACCAGGTCGGGCACACTGAATACCGATCGCTCGCGCTGATGAAACCAGCTCATGACAATGCCAACACCGGTCGCCGCCAGCAGCGGCCAGCCAAAGTGCCACACCTCCAGTTCGACCGGAATCCGCATGGCGCCGTTCTGAACCATCTGCCAGAACGAAAATGTCTGATACAACACATAGAGAGCCGGCAGCATGGCACCGGCACTGATCCAGGTTGTCCACCGGTGGCGTGCGCCGCCCTCTTCCGATGACACAAACCGGGCGCCGGCAAACAGAACGAAACCCAGCACCAGGGCACCGGCAATGTGCACAATCCGGAACGACCAGGTTTCCAGGGGCGCTATGTTCAGGGAATACAGGTGAAAGGCTGAATAGGCTATCGCCAGCAGCGCGACGAATTTCAGCAGGCCGCCTTCGAAAAGCCGGCGGTTGGCTTCGACCGGTTCCTCGTCCACGTTGTGCGCGAGTACATGGTCTTCGCCCACTTCAATGTCCGGAAGGTCTTTGGAATCTTGTTCGGTAGTCATGACACACCCTGCTTGCAGGCAAATCGGAGCCAGAACTCGGCTGGCCATACATTGCAGGAGGCTGCAGGGCAGCCTCCTGCTCGAGCACTGTTACTTGATCTGGCTGTCTTCGATCGGGTAACCATTCTCGTTGAACCAACGCGCAGCGCCCGGGTGCCAGGGCAGGACGTTGTTCTTTGTGTAGTTCTCGGGTACCGAGTTACGGGCCGCCTTGTGAATGGAGACCATCTTGTCGTTGTTCTCCATGGTCAGCTTGGTGATTTCATACACGAAGCTTTCAGATACATCACAGTTGACCATCGCGAAGTTCCACATGGATACCACGCGGGAAGGCGCATCCAGGGACTGGTAGGTGGACGCCGGAATGATGAACTCGGACACCGGGAAGTTGCTGATAATGGTCTCGGCCTCGGCATCGTTCATACCGATGATGTTCACGTCGGTTTGCACTTCCAGCTGGCTGACCGCAGGAATGGGAATACCGGCGGCGAAGGCAACCACATCAATCAGTCCATCCTGAAGCTGACCGCCCAGATCAGACCAGCTGCCGTTGCGGCGTTCGAAGTTCACACCCAGGGTCTCCATCATGCGCGGAAAGTAGGTGTCCGAGGTGGAGCCCGCCGGACCAAAACCGATCGTGGCGCCATCAGGGATATCGGCGATGGAAGTAATGCCAGAGCTGGATAGCGCGGTCACCGAGAACGGTGTTTCGTACATCGGGAACATGGCGCAGACGTTGTCCATCTTCATGCCCGGCGCAAGCGGGCTGTTACCGTCCATGGATTCCCGAGCCGGGCCCATGGTGGTCAGGCCAAACTTCAGGTCGCCGGTGTGCACCAGCGCCATATTCTGAACCGGTCCGCCGGTGATCTCGGCACCACCGGAAACGCCCAGGTTTTCAGCCACAAAGTTCGCCCAACCGGAACCGTAGGCAAAATAGGTTCCACCCTGACTGGCGGTACCAACGGTGAAGTTGCTCGGCCAGTCCGAACGATCCTGGGCTGTTGCGGGGGTTGCGACTGCGAAGGTGGAGGCAAAGGCCACCGCCATTACGGCTTGGTTTTTCATAAGGAATGCTCCCGATTCATTTTGTTTGTTGGGTGCTCAACGAAGCTCTAACAGCTCCGGTGGGTAACCCAATCAGCAAGGAGCAGACCAGATCTCGATTAATTCGGAAAAACAGGGCCTTACTAGAATCAGAGCAAGGTCAGGCGCTGGAAAATGGGTGAAAATCCACCCATCGGAAAGAGCAGATGGGTGAATCCCGACACGTAGGGCGTTTCGGGTTCTGGCTACCAGCGACCCTGAAGAGTCGCCACAATACGACGACTACCGGCTCGATCCCGATGCTCACAGAGATAAAGTCCCTGCCAGGTTCCAAGTGCCAGGCGACCATGGCTGACCGGGAGGGTCAGCGAGGGGCCGACCAGGATGCTTTTGATATGAGCCGGCATGTCGTCGGGCCCTTCCATAACGTGCTCATAGTGCGGCGCATTCTCCGGCACCATGACGTTGAAATGGCGTTCCAGGTCGCCCCGCACATCCGGATCGGCGTTCTCGTTCACCGCCAGCGAAGCGGAGGTATGCTGGATGAACAGGTGCAGCAAGCCGACTTCGCAGTTGGTCAGGTCCGGCGCCTGGGCAAGGATTTCATTGGTGACCAGATGAAAACCCCGCGGCAGCGGCGCCAACTCGATAAACGACTGATCCCAGATCATGACAGCCCTCTCGGTTATTTCTGCCGGTCATCCCAGGGGTGCACGGGAACCACATCGTCGCCGACATCGCCCTCGTAGCTGCTGCGGAAATAATCCATCGCTTTTTCCGCCTCGCTGAGCTCGTCAAATCGGGCGACGTGGTAAATTGCCTCGCCCTCGTTTACCAGTGGCAGGTTATTCACGCAGATTACGATACCTGAGCAGGGTGACACCACCGCGGTTTCCGATTCGCCGAAGGGATCCGCCACCATGGCCAGCCTCTGGCCTTTGCGAACCTTCTGGCCCAGCCGGGCGACAGGCCTCATGATCCCATCGATATCCGCCCGCACCCATTGGGAATTGGCCGCGGTTTCAGACCGCTTTCTCGGTGCCTTGGGCCCCTTCTTCGCCGGGATCATTTCGAGTTCACGCATCACCCGAATAACCCCTTTCACACCGCTGCCGATCACCACGTCATCAAATCGCAGAGCCTCTCCGCCTTCGAAGGTGATCACCGGAATGTCCTGTGAATCAGCGTAGGCCCGGAGGCTTCCCTCTCGGAGCCCCGAATTGATTATGATCGGGGCACCAAAGGCCTCGGCCATGCGCACGGTTTCCGGATTTTTCAGCTCGGCACGAATTTGCGGCAGATTGAATCGATGAACTGCACCCGTGTGCAAATCAATAATGTGGGTCACCCGCTCCATAATCTGGGTGCGCAGCAGGTAGGCAATACGCCCGCCCAGGGAGCCACTTTCACTGCCGGGAAAACAGCGGTTCAGATCCCGCCGGTCAGGCAGGTATCGGGTGCGCTGCACGAACCCGAAAATGTTCACGATAGGCACCGCAACCAACGTGCCCCGAAGGTGCCTCAACGCCGAATTGGTGAGCACCCGACGAACGATCTCAACACCGTTGATCTCGTCACCGTGAATGGCACCACACACCATCAATACCGGGCCACTTCGCCGGCCGTGCACAACCTCAACGGGAATGTGCAGCGGCGTATGGGTGTACAGCTTGGCGACCGGAACTTCCACGGTTTGCCGGGTTCCGGCCTTTACCTGGGTCCCGGCAATTTCATAGGGGGCACGAGCCATGCTTTAGCCTCTCCCCTTGGTCCGGGTCTTCCAGGGCTTCTGATTCTTTTCGGTCCAGTTAATGATCATGCCGGCAACGTTCTTGCCGGTGGCGTTCTCGATGCCCTCAAGGCCAGGCGACGAATTCACCTCCATTACCAGAGGCCCCCTGCTGGAGCGGAGCAGGTCAACACCGGCAACGTTCAGACCCATGGCTTTGGCGGCCTTGATGGCCGTGCTGCGCTCTTGGGGGGTGATGCGTATGAGGGAGGCAGTGCCGCCCCGGTGCAGGTTCGAACGGAATTCGCCTTCGGCACCCTGACGCTTCATGGCCGCGATCACCTTGTCGCCGATCACAAAGCAACGGATATCGGCACCGCCGGCTTCCTTGATGAATTCCTGCACGAGAATATCCGCTTTCAGGCCCATGAAGGCTTCAATAACACTCTCCGCGGCCTTGCGGGTTTCTGCCAGCACCACGCCGATGCCCTGGGTACCCTGCAGCAGCTTGATCACCACCGGCGCCCCGCCCACCATCTGAAGCAACTCCGGAACGTTGTCCGGCTTGTTCGCGAAACCGGTAATCGGCATTCCCACACCCTTACGGGCCAGCAGTTGCAGCGAGCGGAGCTTATCCCGGGAACGGCTGATAGCCACTGATTCATTCACCGGAAACACGCCCATCATCTCGAACTGGCGCAATACTGCCGTTCCGTAAAACGTCACCGATGCACCGATCCGCGGAATCACCACATCGAAATCCTCAAGGACCTCCTCGTGGTAGTGGATCTGTGGATTGGCCGAGGTGATATTCATCGAACAGTGAAGGCAGTCAATCACCTTCACTTCGTGGCCACGATTAATGCCCTCTTCCACCAGACGGCGGGTCGAGTAGAGGTGACGGTTTCGTGACAGTACCGCTATTTTCATTTTTCAGTCCTTAAGGCCGGCTCGCCGGCAAGATAGGAAGCTTCGGGATAGATCACTGAGCGCCCTGACATAGCGGTACGGCCAAGCAACATCCGGAACCGCATGGAATCTCGGTTGGTCAATGTCATTTCAATGGGCCATTTCTGGCCGCCAATCAGCAGCGTGGTCTCGATGACCAGGCGCATTTCCTTGTGGCCGCCGGAATCAGACACGTTCCGCTCATCCAGCACCCTGGCGTCACACTCCACCACCTGGTGAAGATCGTTCTGTACCGGATGAACCCAGAAGCGCACGCGCCGTTCACCGTTTTCCGTGTAGGGTTCAGTGCGGAACGTGTGGAGACAGGAAGTTCTGGCTCCGGTATCGATTTTCGCCTTGATACGGCTGATATCCAGGTCCGGCAGCGCCACCCATTCCCGCCAGCCAAGACTCATCTTACTCTCGGCGGGGGTCGGTGGGATGGTTTTGATAACGTCAGCTGTCTTTGTCGACATCCGGGAGATCCTTTTCAGTGATTTTTTCCGGCCCCAACAGCTGAACACGGAACGGCTCTGAATGGCTACCCGCATAAACGCTGGTGTGGGGGAACGGAATTTCAATGCCTTCCCGATCCAGGGTTTTCTTGATCGCGACCATCATGCCGCTTCTCCCTTCAAGCACCTTTTCCTTCGGCACCCAGTAAGAGAACTGCAGATCGACCGAGGATGGACCAAACGCTGTCACCAAGGTGAAGGGCTTGGGTTCTTCGAGACAGACCGGATTCTTTTCTGCCAGATTCAGAAGCAGACTTTCCACCCGCTCTACATCTTCAGCGTAGGCAATCCCCACCGTCAGGTCGAGCCGGCGTATCGGAAACCGGGAACGGTTGACCACCCTTGTCTTGATCAGGGTTTCATTGGGAATCCGCACGTACAGGTTGTCCGGCGTGCGTAACTTCACGCTCAGCATATCAATGCCGACGACTTCCCCGATGGTCGCGTCTACCTCAATGAAGTCACCGATTTCAAAGGGTTTTTCCACCAGCAGAAACAGGCCGCTGATCATGTTCGACGCCGAGGTCTGAGAAGCAAAACCAATGGCAACGGTGAGGATACCGGCAGCGCCGAGCACCACATCCAGAGAGAACCCGGCCTCCCGCAGGGCCGCCACAAAAAACAGCACCACGATGACGTAAAACACCAGCCGCCGAACCATGACGGTATGATGGCGGGAGGTGCGCTGCGCCATGAAACGGCCGACACTGCGGGCCGCCAGAGACCCGAGGAACAGCCCCAACACAACAAGAAAGGCGGAACTGATCCACTGCCCCCAGGCAATATCGGTAAAAAACTGCATTACGCCTGTTTGCATTGTTTCCAGCAAAGCGTCGACTCCATCAGATCCGTTTCAGCCAAACATCCGGTCAAACGCCCGGACAAGCCGGCCGCGGGCCATTTTTTCACGAGCATCCGCCACCGGCCGGCAGGTGCCCGCTGCGGCCAGCAACGACTGTTCCACATGCAGACTCGCTGAATTCATGTCGGTCTCAACTTCAACGGTTACCCCCGGCGTCCAGAGCTGGCCCCGATCGTTCTGGTGCAATGACAGCAACGGCGTGGGCAGACTGAAGCGCTCAAGCAGCAGGGGCTCATCCCGCCGGTTGATCAGCGTCACCGGCGTGACGGCTCGCCAGGGGCGTTTCGGCACCGCCTCAAGCACAAGACGGGCAAAACTATGAGAGGTATAACAAAGCTCGCCCTCCATGGTATTTCTGCCCACCCAGGTCATCGAAGGCGACGCCAGGGGAATTTCCGTCAACACGGTTTGCTTGTCGCCGGCACAGACCTTCATCCAGACCAGCGTGCCCACGTAGATTGTGCAACGGCCGCCGGCGGGAATCGTCAGGGGCTGGAAAGGACGAATCACGGTAGGCATGTTTGCGAGTGCCGGCAGGAATGTCACGGTCGACGACTGGTTTTCCCGAATGAAACGCTGCAGCGGCACAGAAGCCGAAGGCAGAGTGTGGCCGATGGTTTCTGTCCAGCTGGCCGGATCCGTATCCAGTTCCAGCGTTTCTGAACGAATCTGCCATTCCTGGTCCAACAGAGTCACCCACAAACGAATATGACCCAGTTGATGATGCTGGGTCTGGCCGGAAGCCAGTGAATAAGGCTGGGCCCAAACGCCGTCACGGCGACCTTCGCTGTTGTTCTCCATTCCTGCCACAGAACTCCTTGAGGATCGGCCGGCTGAATTGCTGTAAAAGTATCCTAACTATAATCCAATCAGCCAGCCCGGGCGAATATCCAAGTTGGTGATTTTATTGATACACCGGGCTGTAATTACACTTACATCAATCCCTCAGACAACTATGGATTACGGATGACACAACTGGTCTGGTTCCGAAACGATCTCCGGGTTGCCGACAACCCCGCCCTCACAGCCGCCTGCGAAAGCAGCGAAGAGGTGCGAGCCTGTTTTATTCTCACCCCGGACCAATGGCAGGAACACGATTGGTCGCCGGCCCGGGTGCAATTCGTCGTCGCCCACGCCAACGCCCTGGCCGAAGAGCTGGCCAAGCTGGGTATACCGCTGTCCTTTATTCAGGCAAAACGCTTCGACGACAGCCTTGGCAAACTCGAGAGCCACTGCGAAGAGCACGGGGTGACAGCGCTGCACTTTAACGAGGAGTACGGCGTTAACGAGCGCAAGCGCGACAAGGCGTTGAAACACCGCTTTGATCAACTCGGCATTGCCGTTCGCAAATACCGCGACCAGACAGTTGCACCAGTAGGCGAGATCCTCACCCAACAGAATGACCCCTACTCCGTATTCACACCGTTTTCGAGACGCTGGCGCAGCTGGATAGAAGAAACCCATCCGGGTCTCTTCCCAACGCCCAAAGCCAGGGGTAACGCCGTAAGCCCGGAACAGATCGACACCATACCCGAAGCCTTTCGAGACGCCCCCGAGCCCCTCGTTGCAACCGGTGAAGATGCCGCCCACGACCAGCTCGAGCGCTTCCTCGAAAAACGCGGCGGTGCGTACAAGGAAAAGCGTGACTTCCCCGCCATCGATGGCACCAGCCAGATATCCCCTTATCTCGCCAACGGTGTTCTCTCTGGCCGGCAATGCCTGATAGCCGGCCGGCAGGCGCAGGGCGCCGGCGGCAACCAGGAAGGCCTGGAAACCTGGATCACCGAAATCGCCTGGCGGGATTTCTACATCAACATCCTGTACCACTACCCCCGGGTCAGCATGCACCGCGCCTTCAAACCGGAAACCGAAGCCCTCGAATGGAACACCCCGGGCGACAAGTTCGAAGCCTGGAAAACCGGCAACACCGGCGTCCCCATCGTCGACGCCGCCATGCGCCAACTCAACCAGACCGGCTGGATGCACAACCGCCTGCGCATGATCACCGCCATGTACCTCACCAAAAACCTGTTCATCGACTGGCGCCTGGGCGAAGCCTACTTCATGTCAAAACTGATCGACGGCTTCCTGGCCTCCAACAACGGCGGCTGGCAATGGAGCGCCTCCACCGGCACCGACGCCGCCCCCTACTTCCGCGTTTTCAACCCGGTTACCCAGAGCGAGCGATTCGATCCCGATGGGGATTTCATCCGGGAGTGGGTACCGGAGCTAGCGAAACTGGATAGCAAACGGATTCACGATCCGGGTACGAAAGGTGGTGTTATTCCGAAGGGGTATCCGAGGCAGATCGTTGATCTTAAAGAAAGCAGGAAGGAGGCTATAGCCAAGTTCCAAGAGTTGAAGAACTGAAAGTCTCTGGAGGGCTGACTCAAAACCCGGAAGCGGGGTTGGCGATGGTCTGCCCAAAACCCTGCGGAGCCATGGATGGCGGAGCGGAGCCTACAGGGACGTATTCACGGCGTGTTTTGGGCAGACCATCGCCAACTCCGCAGACACCAAAGTCAGCCAGAACAGACCGGGCAATCAGGATCCCGAGCCAGCTTCATCTCCCGCCACTGCATCTCCCAGGCATCCAGAATCAGCAATCGCCCCACCAGAGGAGAGCCAACCCCGGAAATCACCTTTATGGCCTCCATGGCCTGGGTCGCCCCGATCATCCCGACCAGTGGCGCAATAACCCCCGCCTCTGAACAGGTCAGATCCTCATTGCCCTGTTCCGGATAAAGACAATGGTAACAGGGGCTTTCCTCCCGCCGGCTGTCGTAAACCGAAACCTGTCCCTCGCCCCGAATAGCCGCACCGGACACCAGCGGCACTTTCGACGCCACACAGGCACGGTTCAGCGCAAACCGGGTGTTGAAGTTATCCGTGCAATCCACCACCAGGGTTGCCTCCGCGACCTTCCGCGTCAGAGCCTCACCTTCGAGGCGCTGATTCAGGGCGATAACGGACACCAGCGGGTTGATCCGACGCATCCGATCGGCAAGGCTTTCCGCTTTGGATTCACCCAGCTGCGAGGTTTCAAAACCGATCTGGCGCTGAAGGTTGGCCAGTTCGATATTATCGTCATCCACCAGGGCCAGGGTCCCGACACCTGCGGCGCCCAGATACAAAGCGACAGGACACCCCAGGCCGCCGGCACCGATCACAAGAACCCTGGCCGACTGCAGCTTTTCCTGGCCGGCAATATCGAACCGGGGCATCAGGATCTGCCGGCTGTAGCGCAATAATTCGTCGTCACTGAGCATCTGCATCTCCACTTTTAGGCACCCGAAGACCATTGTCCGAGTGTCATCCGATCCCGGTTGCCATAATCCTGCCGGGTCTCAACGGCTTTAAACCCGCGAGTGTGAAACAACTGTGCCACGGCCTCTGCCTGATCGAAACCATGCTCAACCAGAAGCCAGCCGCCTTCAACCAGCCAGTCCGGCGCCTGGCTGATAATCAGCCGCAGATCATCCAGGCCATCGCTCCCGGATACCAGGGCCGAGGCAGGTTCGAATCGAACGTCCCCTTCCTCAAGGTGGCGGTCGCTATCGGGGATATAGGGTGGATTGGAGACAATCAGATCAAACCTCTCTGGCTCCAGCCCCAAAAACCAGGAACTCTGGACCACGGAAAGGTTCAGGCCAAGGGCAACGGCGTTTTCACGGGCCAGTGCCACTGCCTCGGGCTCGGCATCACAGGCAGATATTCGCCAGCCCACGTGCTCACTGGCGAGAGCCAAGGCAATGGCGCCCGTCCCTGTTCCCAGATCCAGCACACTGGCTTGCGGTGGTAGCGGCAAAGCAAGAGCAACTTCCACCAGGCATTCGGTATCCGGTCTTGGAATCAGGGTGGAGGCACTGACTTTCAGCGGCAGTGACCAGAATTCCTGATGCCCCAACAAATGTGCCACAGGCCTGCCGGCCACGCGCTCCTGCACAAGCGCCTCAAAGGCCTCAGCGTGAGCATTGGTCACTTCCCGCTCCGGCCAGGCCCGGAAACTGGTTCGGCTAAGCCCCGTAATGTTGCTAAGCAGCAGCTCGGCATCCAGCCTCGGCGAATCACTTTCAATTCGGCTGGATGCCTCCTTCAGAAGGGCTTCGCAGGTCAGTGAGGGTTTACTGGTCATCGGCGAGAGAGGCGAGCAGCTCGGCCTGGTGCTCCTGCTGCAGAGGCACGACGACGGCGTCCAGGTCACCGGCAATGACTTCGTCGAGCTTGTAAAGGGTGAGGTTGATCCGATGATCCGTCACCCGCCCCTGGGGAAAGTTGTACGTACGGATCCGTTCGGACCGGTCGCCACTGCCCACCAGGCTCTTGCGGGTCTCGGCCATGGACTTTTGCTGCCGCTCGGTCTCGGCATTCTGAAGCCGAGAGGCCAGCAGGCTCAACGCCTTGGCGCGGTTCTTGTGCTGGGAACGCTCTTCCTGGCATTCCACCACAATGCCCGTTGGCAAATGCGTTATCCGGATCGCCGAATCGGTCTTGTTCACGTGCTGGCCGCCAGCACCTGACGCACGAAACGTGTCTACCCGCAGATCCGCCTTGTTGAGCTCGATGGCCTCGGCCTCATCGGCCTCGGGCATCACCGCCACAGTACAGGCGGAGGTATGGATCCGGCCCTGGGATTCGGTTTCCGGAACACGCTGCACCCGGTGAGCACCAGACTCGAATTTCAGGGCACCATACACTCCGTCACCGGCCACGCGCGCAATCAGTTCCTTGAAGCCGCCGTGCTCGCCTTCGCTCTCGCTCAGGACCTCCACTTGCCAGCGCCGGCGCTCGGCATAGCGCAGATACATCCGGAACAGGTCGCCGGCAAAAATGGCAGCTTCGTCACCACCGGTGCCGGCGCGAATCTCCAGAAATACGTTCTTGCCGTCGTTCGGGTCTTTCGGCAGCATCAGGCGCTGGAGCTCTTCATCGAGCTCCTCGCTCTTCTGCTCGGCAAGTTGCAGTTCTTCCTCGGCCATCTCCCGCATGTCGGCGTCGCCGTCTTTCGCCAGTTCGCGCGCAGCCTCGATGTCATCCAGAGAGTGCTGCCAGGCCTGGAAACAATGAACAATGGGCTCAATCTCGGCGAACTCCCGGGAGAGGTCCCGGAACTTGTCCTGCTGGGAGATAATGGAAGAATCACTAAGCAATGCGCTGACTTCCTCGAAGCGGTCAGAAAGCTGCTCGAGGCGGGATTGGATCGATGGCTTCATAGTTTTTCCGGGGTTGTCGTCGTGTCCGCGTCCAGTGCATCCAGCTGGTGCAACTCACGCAGCCACTCTGTCACCTCGGTGCGACCTTCTGTGGTGGCCTTGCGAACCTGCACAGAGGGCTCGTGCAGGAGTTTGTTGGTGAGGCCGCGTGCCATACTGCGCAGCACGGTTTCAGGATCTGTGCCATTGCGCAGGGCGCGCAGGGCTTTTTCGGTCTCCGCATCGCGCAGCAGTTCGGCACGCTGACGGAACTGCTTGAGCGTGGACACCGCATCCAGCGCCCTTAGCTGGTTCAGAAAATCCTGAACCCCGGACGCCACCAGATTCTCGGCCTCCCGGGCCGCACCCTCACGAGAGCGGATATTTTCTTCGATAACCTGGCGCAGGTCGTCCACTGTGTAGAGATACACGTCATCCAGCGAGGCCACCTCCGGCTCGATATCCCGGGGCACGGCAATATCCACCATGAAATAGGGGCGGTGTTTGCGTTTCTTCAGGGCTCGCTCAACGGCACCTTTACCAAGAATCGGCAATGGGCTTGCCGTTGAAGAAATAATAATGTCGACATCGGCCAGATGTTCCGGAATCTCGGACAGCACAATGCCCTTGCCACCACGGGATTCTGCCAGTGCCTGTGCCCGCTCAAGGGTACGGTTGGCCACCAGGAAGTCTTTCACGCCGGCATCCGCAAGGTGCCGGGCTACCAGTTCGATGGTTTTGCCGGCACCGATCAACAGGGCCTTGTTGCGGGACATGTCGGCAAATATGTGATGCGCCATGCTCACCGCTGCGTAGGCAACAGAAACGGGATTTTCACCGATGGCAGTCTGGGTCCGCACGCGCTTGGCGACCGAGAAGGTATGTTCGAACAATCGGGAGAGGAACGAGCCGCTGGCGCCGTGTTCCCTGGCCAGGGAATAGGAATCCTTCAATTGCCCGAGGATCTGTGGCTCGCCAAGCACCATGGAGTCCAGGCCGGCGGCCACTCGCATCATGTGCCTGACGGCATCGCCATCGCGGTGCACGTACAGCGCTTCTTCCAGTTCCGCGGCGTCCATTCCATGGAAGCCGGCCATCCAGCGAAGCACCATGGGGGCGCAGTCATCATCGCCGGCCAGGTACAGCTCGGTCCGGTTACAGGTAGACAGTATCGCCGCCTCGGTGGCGCCTGACGTCGCACGCAGCTCGGCGAACGCCTCCGCCATACGCTCGGGCGTAAACGCCACTCGCTCCCGTAGTTCTACGGGGGCCGTGCGATGATTGATTCCCAGCGTTACCAGTGCCATTTCGTGGTTGTACAACCTTTTGCCGATGAGCGGTTTAGATACGCGCAATTACTGGACATTTTAACGGCCAGCGGCCTGAGCTGCCACCCAAAACCACCGCAGCTTCGGCAAGTGCGGACAGGTTGGGCAAGATCAGGTGCTTATGCCATTATAGGGATTCGGCTGAGGCCGCGACCCGATCTACCTCAATTCCGGGGCTGGAGCGTGGTTATTTCAGATGCGTTTTCGACAGATCATGGGAAGTTGCATGCACAAATCCGTACCGTTTCTGTTTACCTGCCTGCTTGGCCTCACGCTGGCAGGTTGTGCCAGCCTCACCGGCACAGAGGAAGCGCCTGCCAAGAGCGAAACCGTCGCCGCTGGGGAAAAGACAGAACCACAACCGCCGGTTGAATACGCCGATTTTGAGCCCGAAACCCTCTATTTGCTTCTATCTGCCGAAATTGCAGCCCAGCGCGGACGCTACGACATTACCCTGGTTAACTACCTTAAGGCTGCCAAACAGTCCCGAGACCAGGTGGTGATCGAGCGGGCGATGCGAATCGCCCAATCCCTGAACGGCGATAACGCCCAGAAACAGCTCGCCGAGCTGTGGCTGGACATCGACCCGGATAATCTCCAGGCCCACCGGATTTCTGCGATCCAGGCCGTAAAGGGAAACGACCTCCAGACCGCCATCCATCACATGGAACGGATCATGGATCAGGGCGGTGATGCTGACTTCGACAGCCTTGCCGCTATGGCAGCCAATCTGCCGCCAGAGCAACAGCAGGAACTGCTCGCCCTTTATAATGAGATGTCGGACCGCCACCCCGACACCCCGGAACTGGAATACAGCATTGCGCTCCTGTTGAAAGTAACCGGGCAGCCACAGCAAGCCCTGGACAGACTCGAACCACTGCTGCAGGAAAACGCAAACTTCCAGCCGGCTATCATTCTCAAGGGCGACCTGCTCTACCAGACCGGTCAGAAAAGCAGCGCCCTGGATTACCTGCTGACCAACACCCGCCGCTTTCCGGGCAACCGACAGATGGGCACCCTTTACGGCCGCATGCTTATAAATGAAGGTGAATTGCAGGCTGCCCAGGATGAATTCAATCGCCTCGTAAAGCGGTACCCGGACACGCCGGGCCTGCGACTCTCTCATGCACTGGTCGCTCTTGAAAATGGGCAGACCGACCTGGCCCGGCAAGAACTGACACAACTGGCCGAACAGGGCCACCATACCAGCGAAGCCAACTACTACCTGGGCCGCATTGAAGACCAGGCAAGCAATACCGAGCAGGCCATTGGCTATTACCAGAGCGTGGAACAGGGCAATTACTACTTCCCGGCCCTGGCCCGCGCCAGCTCTCTGCTGGCCGAGAATGGACAGCTTGAGGACGCCATTGACCGCATTCGCAGGCTGCGCGAAGCCAATCCCCGCCAGGCAGAGAACTTCTGGCTGCTGGAGGTGAACCTGCTGCTGGATCAGGAACAACAACAGCAGGCCCTGAGCACCGCCACGGAAGCCCTGGAAGAACATCCGGACAATATCGAGATCCGGTACGCCCGGGCCATGCTCTACGATGGCATCGGACGGCCTGCCGACGCCGAAGCCGACCTGAAGCAGATTATCGAACAGGAACCGGAAAACGCCGTTGCCCTGAATGCCCTGGGCTACATCCTGACCACCCGGACGGACAGGCTGAGAGAAGCCCGCGGCTATATCGAGAAAGCTCTGCGGCTGGACCCGAACAATCCGGCCATTCTCGATAGCATGGGCTGGGTCCTGTTCCTCGAAGGCCAGCTCGAGCCGGCGCTAGAGTACCTCTCCCGTGCCTGGGCCGCCTTCCCCGATCCGGAAGTTGCCGCTCACTATGGTGAGGCGCTGTGGATGAACGGAGCCGAAGAACAGGCCCGGATCATCTGGCAGGAGGGTCTGGAGCAGGACAGCGACCACGAGGTGCTCAGGGAAACCATTGACCGATTGACCAATAGCGGTCAGCCGGAATGAATCTGGTCCGAACCCTGGCAGCCTTGACAATGCTTGCCACCCTCGGCGCCTGCACTACGATCCAGATCGAGCCATTGCCGGAGGGCATGACAGACCAGCCTCCGGCTGACTGGACCACTCGCGCAGTCAGTCTCGACAAACTCGACCACTGGAAGCTGTCCGGGAAGCTGGCCGTACGCCAGCCATCCGACAGCGGAAGCGCCATCATCAATCACTGGATTCAGGATGGCGAAGCCTACGATCTTGCCCTCTCCTCATCGTTCCTCGGTATGGGCAGCACAACACTCAAAGGGGTTCCCGGGTTTATCGAGTTGACCCTGCCGAACGGCGAAACTTACCGCTCGGGCGAACCGGAAGCGCTGGTCGAGGCGGCCACGGGCTGGCAGCTGCCACTGGAGAATCTGACCTGGTGGATTCGGGGCCTGCCATCCCCCGCCAGCGACTATCGCCTGCTGTTTGATAATCAGGGCACCCTGGCCATAATCCGCCAGAACGGCTGGGAAATCCGCTACGACCGCTGGCAGGCCTTCCTCTCTGCTTACCCTGCGCTGCCCGCCCGGATTACCGCGCTCAAGGACGACAAGCGGGTACGCCTGGTGGTCAGCGACTGGCAGGAGCAGCCCGAGTGACACCTGACCTGATACTGCCCTCACCGGCCAAGCTGAACCTGTTCCTGCACATTGTCGGGCGCAGGGATGATGGCTATCACGAGCTTCAGACACTGTTCCAGTTTCTGGACTACGGCGACGAACTGAGCTTCACCCTGACACCCGGCGAGCCGGGGGTGAGGCTCGCGGAGTCTGTTCCCGGTGTCGACGACGAGGACAACCTCATCATTAGCGCCGCCAGAGCACTCCTTGAGAGGGCTCAAGGCGACTTGCCCGGGGTCACCGTCGGCATCACCAAACGGCTGCCCATGGGCGGCGGTCTGGGCGGCGGCAGCTCCAATGCTGCAACCACTCTGCTGGCCCTGAACCATCTCTGGCAGCTCGACTTGAGCACCGATGAGCTTGCCGGAATAGGCCTCGGCCTGGGCGCCGATGTGCCGGTGTTTGTCCGGGGCCATGCCGCCTTTGGTGAGGGAGTTGGTGAAACACTGACCAACGCAAATCCGCCGGAAGACTGGTTCGTTGTCCTCAAGCCCGGCTGCAACATAAACACTGGCAAGATTTTTTCCGAGCAAGGGTTGACAAGGAACACCCCGAGAATCAAAATAGCGCCCGCTTTTGAGGGAGACGCCTCGAGGTACCGAAACGACTGTGAGGATGTAGTTCGAAAACTGTATCCTGAGGTTAACCAGAGCCTGGAATGGCTTTCACAATTCGGACCTGCAAGATTAACCGGAACCGGGGCTTGCATATTTGGACGTTTCCCGACAGAATCCGCAGCCCGGATCATCTGGGAAAGCAAACCCTCCGGCGTCACGGGGTTCGTAGCTAAAGGGGTGAACATTTCACCTCTACACAAAAAGCTAACAGAGCTGAAATGATGCCAAAAAAGCACGATACTGGGGTGTCGCCAAGTGGTAAGGCAACGGGTTTTGATCCCGTCATGCGCAGGTTCGAATCCTGCCACCCCAGCCACCTTTCTCCCGCTTCTTCTGAATCAAACGCCGATACTGAGAAGGATGCCGTCGTGTCC
Organism: Marinobacter sp. UBA2498; assembly: GCF_002341575.1. Classification (NCBI taxonomy): domain Bacteria; kingdom Pseudomonadati; phylum Pseudomonadota; class Gammaproteobacteria; order Pseudomonadales; family Marinobacteraceae; genus Marinobacter; species Marinobacter sp. UBA2498. Next base: position 31,109 of record NZ_DDOI01000134.1, read on the forward strand.
AAACTGATGATCTTCGCTGGCAACGCCAACCCTGAACTGGCTCAAGCGATTGCCCGCAAACTCCACATTCCCATGGGTCAGGCCACTGTNNGAAACCACCGTCGAGATCAATGAGAATGTCCGCGGCCATGATGTGTTCATCATCCAGCCGACCTGCTACCCCACCAACGATAACCTGATGGAACTGATCGTGATGGCCGACGCACTTCGCCGTGCTTCCGCTACACGGGTCACCGCCGTTATCCCCTATTACGGATACGCGCGCCAGGATCGCCGGGTACGTTCTACCCGTGTTGCCATCAGCGCCAAGGTGGTCGCAGACATGATTTCCAGCATCGGCGTTGACCGGGTCCTGACCGTTGACCTGCACGCCGACCAGATCCAGGGCTTCTTCGATATCCCGGTGGACAACATCTACGCCACACCGGTCATGCTTGAAGACATCTTCAAACAGCGTTTCGAGAACTTTGTCGTGGTATCTCCGGACGTTGGCGGCGTGGTTCGCGCCCGTGCCGTGGCCAAGCGCCTGGACGACGCCGACCTTGCCATCATCGACAAGCGTCGCCCGAAAGCGAACGTGTCCCAGGTGATGCACATCATCGGTGATGTCAAAGACAAGACCTGCATCCTGGTGGACGACATCATCGATACCGCCGGCACGCTGTGCAAAGCGGCCAACGCCCTGAAAGAACACGGCGCGGCCCGCGTGGTTGCCTACATCACCCACCCGGTTCTCTCCGGCCCGGCCATTGATAACATCAATGCCTCACAGCTGGACGAACTTGTGGTCTGCGATACCATCCCGCTGGGTGACAAAGCGCATAATTGTGATAGAATCCGCGTCCTCGGAATGGCCGGGCTGCTTGCGGAGTCGATTCGTCGCGTGAGCAACGAAGAGTCCATCAGCGCCATGTTCGAGAATGCCTGAGTGACCTTTCGGTCGTAATATCAAGGCATTACAAGCAGTTACCGGGTCGGGAGCCTACACAGGCTCCCGACTCTTTTAGTCAGCCGGAAAAATCCGGCTTTTCAGAAACATCACCTGATCCTACGCCTGGTCGCGGGCAGTTCAGGTGACGATTGAGGTTATTACCATGTCTCAGGAATTTGTTATCGAAGCATTTCCTCGTGACGATCAGGGGAGAGGTGCGAGCCGCCGCCTGCGTCGTGAGGAACGGAAAATCCCGGCCATCATCTATGGTGGCAACAAGGATGCAACTCCGATTGCCATCTGGCACAACGAGCTGAAGAAAGCCCTGGAGAACGAAGCATTCTTCTCCCACGTTCTGACCGTTGAGCTGAACGGCAAGAAAGAAAGCGTGATCCTGAAGGATCTGCAGCGTCACCCGTACAAGCCGATCCTGACCCACGCTGACTTCCTGCGTGTTGACAAGGACCACGAGATCCACGTCAACGTACCGCTGCACTTCATCAACGAAGACACCGCACCGGCTATCAAGCTCCACGGCGGCGTAGCGAACCACCAGATCAACGAAGTTGAAGTGATCTGTCTGCCGCAGAACCTGCCCGAATTCATCGAAGTCGACATGACCAGTGTCGAGATGGACCAGGTAGTTCACCTGAGCGATCTGAAGCTGCCGAAAGACGTCAAGATTGCCGCCCTGCTCCAGGGTGAGGATCATGACCTGCCGGTTGTGGCTATCCACAAGCCGCGCGGCGCGAAGGCTGATGATGAAGCCGAAGAAGGCGGAGAAAGCGAAGAAGGCGGCGAAGACAAGGAGTAATCACTCCTGTTCTGAGGAGGGCAGCGGCGAATGGCGCAGGATATTGTCATGGTGGTTGGTCTGGGAAACCCCGGCGCTGACTACGAGAATACCCGCCATAACGCCGGCGCTCTCTTCGTCGAAGCTCTGGCCCGCGCTGCGGGCCAGACGCTCCGCCCCGAAAAGAAGTACCACGGGCTCTACGCCCGCATTCAGTGGCAGGGCCTCGACCTGCACCTCCTGAATCCCACCACCTTTATGAATCGCAGCGGCCTGGCCATCAAGGCGCTGGCAGACTTCTTCAAGATTCAGCCCCAACAGATTCTGATTGCCCACGACGAACTCGATCTGCCCCCGGGTACCGCCAAGCTCAAGAAAGGCGGCGGCCACGGTGGACATAACGGCCTTCGCGACACCATCGCCCACCTGGGCACCAACGATTTTCAGAGACTGCGCATCGGAATCGGGCACCCCGGCGACAGCCGCAGGGTAACCGGCTACGTGCTCGGCCGCCTGGGCAAACAGGAGACCGAGGAACTGAACGCAGTGATCGACGAAATCATGCGGGTATTACCGGATGCAGCCAGCGGCAAGCTTCCCGCCGCCATGAATCGCCTGCACAGTTTCAAACCGGTATAATCCGCCCAAATTTTCCAGTACCAGCAGAGGCATTCCATGGGATTTAACTGCGGCATCGTCGGCCTTCCCAACGTCGGCAAATCCACCCTGTTCAACGCACTGACCAAATCCGGCATTGGCGCAGAGAACTTCCCGTTCTGCACCATCGAACCCAACGCTGGTGTTGTCGCCATGCCCGACCCGCGCCTCAACAAACTTGCCGAGATCGTTAAGCCGGAAAAGGTGGTGGCAACCACCATGGAGTTCGTGGATATCGCAGGCCTTGTAGAAGGTGCTTCGAAAGGCGAGGGCCTGGGCAACCAGTTTCTGGCCAATATCCGCCAGACCGACGCCATTGCCCATGTGGTGCGCTGCTTCGAGGACGACAACGTCATTCACGTTGCCAACAAGATTGATCCGGCTTCTGATATAGAAATCATTAACACCGAACTGGCTCTCGCCGATCTGGAAACCGTTGAAAAAGCCATCAAGCGGGTTCAGCGCGTGGCCAAGAGCGGTGACAAGGAAGCGAAAGCTCAGCTCGAAATCTTTGAAAAGCTGCTGCCGGTGCTGAACGAGGGCAAACCGGTGCGCAGCATGAACCTCGACAAGGACCAGATGGCCCTGATCCGAGAGCTCTGCCTGCTGACCGTGAAGCCGACCATGTACATTGCCAACGTCAGCGAAGACGGGTTCCAGAACAACCCGCATCTGGACACCGTGCGACAGATCGCTGAGTCGGAAAATGCCGCGCTTGTGCCCATCTGCAACAAGATAGAGGCAGAAATCTCCGAACTGGAAGACGATGAAAAATCGATGTTCCTGGAAGAAATGGGCATGGAAGAGCCAGGCCTGGATCGGGTAATTCGCGGGGGCTATGGCCTGCTGGGCCTGCAGACCTACTTTACCGCCGGGGTGAAAGAAGTCCGTGCCTGGACCGTAAAAATCGGCGCCACAGCGCCTCAGGCCGCCGGCGTGATCCACACCGACTTCGAACGCGGGTTCATCCGGGCAGAAGTGGTGAGCTACGACGATTTCGTTCAGTACAACGGCGAAGCCGGGGCCAAGGATGCCGGAAAATGGCGCCTGGAAGGCAAGGAATACATCGTGAAAGACGGCGACGTTATCCACTTCCGCTTCAACGTGTAATTTTTCAGGAAAAACTGGGCCCTAAGCCTTGACAGAAAGAGCCCAAATACTGAAAATACGCGCCTCGTTTGGGGCGATGCCCAAAGCGAAATGGCAAGGTAGCTCAGTTGGTTAGAGCACAGCACTCATAATGCTGGGGTCGGCGGTTCGACTCCGCCCCTTGCTACCAAGATTCAAAGGGTTGCGACGCGAGTCGTGACCCTTTTTTGTTGGATCTCCCCTTTTTGTCCCCTGCCCCAGAGCGCTGTAATCTTATTGAGGGTTGGCAAATTCACTGACGCCAGGTCCGTCTTCTGGATCTCGCTGTCTCCCGTGAATATCCCAGGCACCATGATTTTTCTCGCCAATCAAGCGGCAGGTTCTGATTGCATCCCTGAAATCTTCCGTGAGACGGCTGTCTTTTACTCTATGAGAGATGTACATGGACAAATCTATCCAGGCGGCTGTCCGTTCATAATAATGCCCCGGATAGTCATCGATATACAGGTCCATCATGATCCGCGGCAGAACCACGACATCCACGCGACCGAGCCGAAGCATTTCGACCGCCTGCGCCCAATCAGAGACATCAGTTACGCGAGGGCTATCACCTTTTAAAAGCTGTAAACCAGCAAATTTGCGGACAAATCCAAACCTGAGCCCCGTCATGGTTTCTAGCGGCGGCAAATCCTGAGCCATGAGATACACATATTCTAATCGGAACAGCGAACCGCCAAAGTCCGCATACTTGTCCCTTTCTGCCGTTTGAATCAAGGGCAATCCAACCGAAATACCACCCTTTTCCAGTTGGCGAAGTATCTGGGCCAAAGGCATATTAATGAACCTGAAATCGCCGCCTACGCGGCTAAAGACACAACGATAATAAGGCGCAAAACGACCCACGAGCTTTCCATTTTCTACAGAAATTTCGCGTTCTATATCGGCAAAGACTCCAACAAAATGGTGGCGTTTTGACTCGGCAGACAGAGATAGAGAGAAAAGCAGAAGCAAAAAGAAATGCAGAAGCTTGAGCCATACGAGCCTTTGCATGCCTCACCCCCCCAATCGTGCGAATACAGTGCATACCTTTTAAGGCATTTAAGCGAAAAAACGTGACATTGACTAACACACAACACCAAGCGCTTTTTTTATAGTAGTTGTCATATCGGCACCGTGCTCATCTTTTCCAGCCCTTTGCTTAGTGGTCTTTATCGGGCAGCGGTTAGACTCCGCCGCTTGCTACCAGTATTCTGGCAAGCCCGTCGCGAAAGCGCCGGGCTCCTGAGCTTCTGGGGACGACCCCACCCTTCCCGGGCAGTGAACGCGGGACGACCCGCCTCCGTACAAAACATTCTATGAAATCAACCAGAGACAGAGTTCGACAGGCGATTTCCTTTGAGGTTATCGGCCTCCTGCTTTCCGTTCCCCTCGCTGCCGTAACCTTCGGATTCGATATAGGAAGAACCGGAGTTCTTGGTGTGGTTGGCGCCACCATCGCGACCATCTGGAACTACCTGTTCAACCTGGGATTCGATCACGGCCTGAAGCACTTCAATGGCTCAACCCGAAAATCCCTGCGGATCCGTTTCCTGCATGCGGTGAGTTTCGAGTTGGGCCTGATGCTCATCTTCCTGCCGATCATTGCCTGGTGGATGGGCATTGGCCTGTTGCAAGCGCTGATCGTAGATGTGGCGTTCGTGGTGTTCTATCTGGTGTATGCGTTCGTATTCACCTG
>NZ_DDOI01000001.1:0-7060 GCF_002341575.1 Marinobacter sp. UBA2498
AAACGCTCCAGGGCTTCGGCGTTCTTGATCAGCACACCCAACTGGGCGCCTCGCCCTGTCGCCGTCATGATTGACATGGGCGTAGCCAACCCCAATGCGCAAGGGCAGGCAATGATAAGAACCGCTACCGCAGACACGAGCGCATACGACAAAGCTGGCGCCGGTCCCCAGATGGCCCACGCCACAAAGGACAGGGCGGCTATGGCAATAACCGCCGGTACGAACTTGCCGGCCACCATATCGGCAAACTTCTGGATAGGCGCGCGGCTACGCTGGGCGTTGGCAACCATTTCGACAATCTGACTGAGCGTAGTATCCGCACCAACCCGGGTCGCCTCCATAACCAGGCTTCCGGTACCGTTGATGGTGGCCCCGGTGACCTTGTCTCCTTCCACCTTCTCTACCGGAACTGGCTCCCCGGAAATCATCGACTCATCAATGGAAGAGCGACCTTCAACAACCACGCCGTCAACGGGCACCTTATCACCGGGCCGAACACGCAGGTGATCACCGACCTTCACATCCTCCAGAGCGACTTCTTCCTCGGTTCCATCGGGCCGGATCAGGCGCGCCGATTTCGCGGCCATGTCCAGCAACGCACGTATGGCTTTACCTGTGCCCTCACGGGCCCTCAGCTCCATCACCTGGCCCAGCAGAACCAGCGTGACGATAACGGCTGCCGCCTCAAAATAAACGCCGACGTTTCCTTCAGAATCCCGGAAGCCTTCCGGGAAGATCCCTGGCACAAGGACCGCTACGATGCTGAAGATATAGGCTGCCCCAACTCCCATGCCGATCAGGCTGAACATATTCAGGTTCATTGTCCGAAACGAGATGTAACCGCGAGCAAAGAAGGGCCAGCCGGACCATAGGATTACAGGAGTAGCAAGCACCAGTTCAATCCAGAGTGACAAACGCTCACCGAAGAAGTCGCGAACCGCCATGACACCGATATAGGGAGTCATGGTCAAAATCAGCAAGGGCACTGAAAATGCCAGGGCAACCCAGAGCCGATGAGAAAAGTCCACCAACTCCGGGTTGGGCCCCTCATCTTCCGCGGTGGCCGATTCCTGCTCCAGTCCCATACCGCACAGAGGACATGCCCCGGGCTTTGTCTGTCGGACTTGAGGGTGCATGGGACAAGTGTAAACCACCCCCGAATACCCGGGTGGTACACGGTCATATGTTCGATCGTCGCCTGACGGTTTTTCATGATCTCCAGAACAATGGTGAGAGTGATCTGAATGAGAACTCACTTTATTGTTTTCCAGAGGCACAAGGTGCATCCCGCATTTCGGGCAATTCCCAGGCTCATCAGATATGACCTCCGGATGCATCGGGCAGGTATACTGGCCCTCCGACTCCTTCCCAGCACTATCTTTGATAGCAGAACTATTTTCTTTGGCAGACATCTTCCGATCATCCTTTCGATGGTTTCATACCATTCGAGCCTCTCAAGGTTCGACCCGGTCATAAGCAATGTAGTTGCCCTCTACTGCACCCCATTCCACTACACCCGGCTGAACTGAACCTGAAAAGCACTTCTGCGCTTTGCATTTTTTTGATCACCATCAACTTTTCGGTAAAGCCATTGCCCTGAGGTACACGTCAAACCGGACTTTCAGCTGAAATTCAGTCTTTGTCTATAATCTGGTCACTTAAGCAACATAACAGTTCGCTCGCCCCTTTTCAGAAGCTGGAGATACAAAAGATGGTCGGTCAGAGAATTATTCGCGTCGCGGTCAACGGTTATGGCGTTATCGGCAAACGGGTAGCGCAAGCCGTTGCGGTACAAAAAGACATGGCTGTGGCTGGCGTAGCTGATGTCGCGCAGGACTGGCGAGTGAGGGCCGCGCTGAGTAGAGGGTATGCCCTGTACGGCGCGACTGAAGAGCACGCCGTTGCCATGGGCGCAGCCGGGCTTGATGTTTCCGGCACACTGGATGACTTACTTGAAGCCGCGGACATCGTGGTGGACTGTACACCGAAACACCTGGCCAGCAAGAATATCGAAACCTACCGGCGGCTCGGTATCAGGTTCATCGTTCATGGCGGCGAGAAACATCAAAGCACGGGCCATTCATTCGTTGCCGAGGCCAACTACGCCAGCGCTGTCGGCCGTGACTGCACACGCGTCGTATCGTGCAACACGACGTCGATCATTCGTACCCTGTCAGCGCTCAAACGCCACGGCTTGCTGGACCGGGCACGGGGAACCCTTCTGCGCCGGGCCACCGATCCCTGGGAGAGCCACCAGGGCGGGATCATGAATACCGTCGTGCCAGAGCCGGAGATTCCCAGTCACCAGGGCCCGGACGCCCAAAGTGTCGACCCGGACCTGGATGTGGTAACCATGGCGGTCAAGGTTCCGGAGACACTGGCCCACCTGCACTACTGGTCCGTTCAACTGACACGTGAGGCGAGCAAGGACGAAGTGCTCGATGCGTTCCGCACCTCCTCCCGCATTGTTTTCCTCCGGAACAGCGACGGGCTAAGCGCGATCAACAGCGTCAAGGAGTTGATGGCCGACCTTGGCCGACCTCACGACAGCCTGTATGAAGTCGCGCTTTGGGAAGACATGCTCAAAGTGCAGGGCAATGAGCTGTTTTATGCCTATATGGTCGACAACCAGGCGATTGTTGTTCCGGAAACCATCGATGCCATACGCGCACTGACCGGGGCCGAACCCGATGCGGAAACGTCGATCAGAGACACCAACGACAGCCTGGGTATCGGCTCTTTGGGGTTATAGATATGGACGGCAACCCCGGCGACGTCGCCTGTGAACCCGAGGGCGGGGCCGTGAAGGGTGTGTTCAGGCTGTTCGGTGAGGGAGACGAACTCTATGCGGAGATGATTCGCTCGGTCCGTGCTGCCACCCAGCGTATCTTTCTTGCTTCGTATATCCTCGCGGCGGACGAGGTGGGGACTGAACTGCTTGATGAACTGATGAAGCAGTCCCGCCACGGCCTCGACGTGCGCATTCACGTTGATGCGCTGGGCTCAAGCAGCGTTCTTACCCGAAAGCACCGACGCCAGCTCAGAGCCGCCGGCATCCGTCTACAGCGCTTTCACCGCTGGAGCTGGCGGCAACCGATGCGTTACAACCGTCGCGACCATCGCAAGCTGCTGGTCATTGACGGCAAAACAGCGTATCTCGGCGGCTTCAACATTCATCGCGAAGGCTCGAGGCGCTATTACGGCCCAAAGCGTTGGCGCGACGTGCATGTGTGCTTCGAGGGGCCTCTGGCGGCGGAGGCTGACGCTCTGTTTGACGCCTTCTGGTGCGGTCACCCTGACTGGAGCCCACAGAGTCATACCATCGGTGACAGCCGGATCACTCCCAATACCACACGCGCCTGCCGCATCCAGCTGCGGTGCTCCATCAAAGACCAACTGGCCGGAGCATCCGACAAAATCTGGCTGGCGACGCCCTATTTCGTACCGGACCGGGGATTACGCAAACAACTTGCTCTCGCGGCCCGCCGGGGAGTCGATGTGCGGATCCTGACCACCGAAAAGACCGACTCGACCCCCGCACAATGGGCTGCCCGCGCCATTTACGGGGAACTGCTGGAACACGGCGTTCGCATATTCGAGTACACACCCCGGCTATTGCATTCCAAAGTACTGCTCGTTGACGATGCCTGGGGCAGCATAGGGACCGCGAACTTCGACTACAGAAGTTTGTTTATTAACTATGAACTGACGCTGATTTCCACAAACGAAGCCTTGAATGGCCAGTTAAGAAACGAGTTCGTAACTGACTTGCAGGATGCCAGTGAAATCACTGGCATCGCCTGGAAACACCGCGGCTTCATGAAAGGCGTGTATGACACGCTTGGCCTGTTGCTACGCAAGTGGCTTTGACGTGGGCCGACTTAGATCGGGGCTCAACTTGCCTGGTATGCCGAACCAGGGGCCCAGCCACCCGGTGCGGCAATGATTAAGGACGCAGCGAGTGCTTTGGTGCGAGTCGAGTCATACCGCCTTGATAATCTCCGACAGCCTATCTCTCACCTCACCCGCAATATGCTTGAGTTGCTCATTATCGATCGCTGTCATGGATAACACGGGATCAACCGCACTGACTTCAACGCCCTCCGGGGTCTCGCGCAGGATGACATTGCACGGCAACATAGCGCCTACCCGGGGTTCCACGCCAATCGCTTCCCAGGCCATGGCCGGATTGCAGGCACCGAGAATTCGGTAGGCGGGCATGTCCTTGTCCAGTTTCTTTTTCATGGTGGCCTTGACGTCTATCTCCGTCAAAACCCCGAATCCCTGATCGGCCAGGGCCTTACGGGTTCGCTCATCCACGGTCTCGAAATCCACATTCTGAATTACGCGATTCATTGTGTAAGACATATACATCTCCTTTTCTTTGGGTAAACCGAGTAAGGCCTACAGTAGCCAGCCCTTCAATATCAACACCTAACCTTTTCAGAACCCATAGCGCACCCCCAGATACAGGTTATTGTTGTCCTGAAACTGACCGAAGAAGGTTTCCTCCCGGGCGCCGAAAAACAGGTTCCCGCCGGCTTCAACAGAGAGATGATCATCAACCTGATAGCCCACCCGGGGGCGCAGGTACGCGTCCCGGTCCGAGGGCGAGTAGAACAGGAACAACGACCACTCCAGATTCTGGCTGTGTGTCAGCCATGTCAGCCGCTGGGTGAGGACGTGGCGATTCTCGTCCCGCACCGGGGCACCAGGGGGCAAGGCCCGCCGGTAGGCCTCAAACTCGCCCATGCGCTCAAGGTAGTATTGCAGGCCCAGGGTCAGGTTACGGGCAATTTCCTGCTCATAGCCGAGCAGCAGGCGCAGCTCGCTGTTGCGCACCGTGGGATCGTCGCCATCGCGGTCGGCGCGGGAATCGTAATAGCCCAGCTCGACGTTGCCGATGCCGGCCCCCACCGGCCCGCGCAGGCTGGCGCCGAGCACCGACAGCGGAGGAAACCTGGCCCGACCGCTGGCCGGCTCGGCCCCGGCCGGGCTCTTCCAGAAGCCGTCGTAGCCGTAGAGCGCGACCTCGTAGGCGCCAAGGTTACGGTACAGCCGGGCGGCCCATTCGTCGTCTTCGAACGCGTCCGCCGGGCGGTCCGCCAGTACAACCGCATTGCGCCCGGTCAGCCGCCCTTGCCCTGTGTTGAAGAAAGAGAGACGGCGGCCGTCGATGAAGCGATCCGCGTCAAACCGGGGGGTGTAGACAAGGTCAAGATTGGCCCAGCTGGAAAAAACCGAAACCTTCAGCGCGTCCGAGGGCGCCTTGAGGTACTCCACATCGCGGCCGATAAAAAACGAGACCCAGTCCTTGGGAAACAGATCGTTGATGAACACCAGGTCGCCGGTTCCCCAGGTTAGTATCTGGCGCCCCAGCTTGACATCGGTATCCGCGCTCGGCGAAAACACCAGGCTGGCCTCGCGCAGGTCGAAGGCGCCCTCACCCGATTCCAGGTCCACCGACCGATCATCGTCCAGGTCGTCATAGAGAAAATCGCCGGTAAGGCGCAGCGTTACTCCCTTGAAATACTTCTCCGCCTCGAGCTGCAACCGGGTTTCGGCGATGGAGAGATCGCGCTGGTGAGGATCATCGCCCAGCCGGGTTCCGCCGCGGGCCTCCCAGAAGCCGCGCAGACGAAATGGCAGCGCCGTCGAAGCCGGTCGGTCGGTGGTCTGTTCTGCCCCGGCCTCACCCCCGAGGCCCGCTGGCAGGGCCGGTTCCGCGGTATCACTGGCTGGCGCACCCAGCCCCTCCGGCAGCTCGGGCGCGGCCGCCCATAGCGCCCCGGGCGCTGCACCGAGAAGGATACCCGCCAGCAACATGCCCCAGAGCAGGCTTCTGGTGTTCATCCACGCCCTCCTGCCCTCAGTGCACCGGTGGTCACTGCAAGTACTCCTTTGGTGCCCGGCGCAGGTAGCGCTCCGAGAAGACGTCTTCCGGCAGGCCCAGGTCATAGTCAATGCCAGTGTAGGTCAGCTCCGTGGTGCCGCCGCTGCGCAGGTTCTCCATCCTCGCCTTGACGACCGTGGGGTAACCCTGCACCTTCTCCACCGCCAGCGCGGTGTAACGCCGGTAGAGGTTGCCACTGTCGTCGACATACTCGGCGCGAACCGGCAGGAACGACTGCTTGTGGATATAGACATCGTAGTAGGCGAACTCAACCTCCCCGGGCCGCTTGGGTGTGTTGCGCACTACGTAGTAATTGTCCGTGGTCTCGATCAGCTCATGGCTGTCGGCATCAATACTGCGCCCGGAGATATCCTCGTAAAAGAAATCCGAGCCGACGAAGCTGGTGCGTTTGTCGGAGGCGGCAATTCGCTTAACCAGATCCAGCGCCGGCAGGTACAGCCAGCGGTCGTCGTCCCGGTCCTGGTGTTTCCACACCAGCAACGTCATCTGGCTCACATCCGCCGGCCGCCGGAAATAGACATAGTACTTCTGCTCGCCACGATAGGCGCTCCCCTCAATGGCATCTGTCTCCGGGCCGTCCCGCCGCAAAATGGTAAGCTCGCGACTGCGGGTACGCCCCTGGCGGTCGGTGATGGTCATGGCGACCCTGGCGCGGCCATCACGCCCCTGGAAGTAGGAGACCATATTGGCCCGGTTGACAATGCGCTCCACCGAGGGCGCAGCGCCGGCATCCTGGGCCAGGGCAATGGGCGTGATGCCCAGCGCGATCACCACCAGGGCCAGCTTTTGGAACAGGGTAACAGGCCAGTATCTACTCATTGCACGCCTTCCTCTTGATTTTGCGGATTCGGGACGGCCCTGCGGGCACCGGGAAACAGCCATCGTTGCAGCAGGGTTACCAGTGCCGGCAGGATCAGCAGTGTGCTCAGGCCGGCGGTCAACAGAATGGCCGCGATAAATACCCCCACCGTCTGGTAGGGCACGAGCGGTGCGGCCAGCAGCGGCAGGAAACCAACGCCAAGTACGATGGCGTTGCGGGTTATCGCCCGTGCCGGCTCGCCGAACATCGGCGCCACCGAGCGACGCCAGGAGCTGGTCTCGGCCTCGGTGGCGCGGGCGCGGGCCAGGAAGTGGATGGCGTAGTCC
>NZ_DDOI01000001.1:7207-12538 GCF_002341575.1 Marinobacter sp. UBA2498
ACGGCGACCGGCATATCGTAGTTCTTGCCGATGATACCGATCAGACCATAGATGGCCCCGATGGTCACGGTCAGGGGAATCATGCACAGCAGTCCCCAGAGCAGCGAGCGGAACAATAAGGCCATCAGCAGGAGCACGACCACGAAACTGCCGAACAGGGCCATGGCCATGCCGCTGACCATTTTTTCCTGCCAGACCACATTGATGTAGTTAAGACCAAACCAGCGTGCCTGGATCGACGCAGGCGGAGGGTTGGCCGCGATGAAGTCGTCGAGCGCCTGAACCACCCGGCTCATATCCCGGTTGTCGCCACTGGTAAGCTGAACCCAGATGCTGGCACGGCGGTAGTCGGGGGTAACGAAGTGCCAGAGATCCTGGGGGCGGTGGCCATTCTGGTAGGTGAGCAGGGTCTGCGCAACCGCCGCCGGACTGTCCGGAATGCGAAAGGCTCCGTCATCGCCGCCCAGCAGTTCGCGGTGAACGGTTTTGACCAGATCGGCGACGGAGTTGGACTTGCCGACCACGCCGGTCTCGCCCAGCCGCTGCTGCAACCTGGCGATGTAGCGCAGGACTTCGGGGCGTTTGAAGATCTGGTTGTCCTGGGCCGCGTTATCCCCCTCCGGAACCAGCGCCAGATAGGCCATGTAGGTGCCGCCGAAATGTTCGTTGAGCACTCGGTCCGCCTCACGGATCGGGTGCTCGGGCTCGAACCATTTGACCGGGTTATCGTTGATACGGATCTGGCTGATGCCATAACCGGCGGCCACCACCACGACCATGGTAACCACCAGCACCGCCCTGGCGTGGCCGACCACGCCCTCGCCGAGGCGATGCAGCCAGCGCCCCATGACTGTATTCCCATCTGGGTCCCCGTCGGCGTGACCGAAGCCGGTGAGCCGCCGCTCCGGCATCAGCATGATGTAGGCCGGAATAAAGGTCACCGTGCACAACCAGGCCAGGAACACACCGATCGCGATAAAGATGCCGAATACCTGAACCGGCGGGATCGGGGTGAGTGCCAGTGACCCAAACCCGGCCATCGTCGTCAGGGTGGTGAACAGCATCGGCTTGAACAGTATCCCCATGACCTCCCGGATGGCCCTGCGACGGTCCCGATGCTGGGGATAGCGGTCGAAGAATTCCGAGAGGATATGCACCGCATCCAGCACCGCAATGGGCATGATGAATACGGGGATCATCGAGCTCATGATGTGGACGGTGCTGCCGCTGATCACCAGCAACGCCATGGTGCTCGCAGCCGCCACCATGGCCACGATCATCGCCGAGGTAATGAGCCGGACGTGGCGGAAGAACCACCACATTGCCAGGAAGATGACCAGCATTGCCAGTGGCGCCGAAATCGCCATCTGGTAGAACATCTGCACACCAAAGGTGTCCTCCGCCACGGGCAACCCGGTGATATAGACCTGATCGCCGGTATCCTTCCAGCCAGCGACTTTGTCAAGCAGGGCTTCGCGGACCCGGTAACTCATGTCCTTGCTGGTCAGCGGCAGGTAAAGGGCGACTGCCTTGCCATCGGCGCTTACCAGGGTATTGTCGAACAGCGGAATGCGTTGCGCCCGCTCAAGAATAGCGAGCGCCTGGTTGCGGGTATCCGGCGGCTCTGGCATGAGCCAGCTGAAACGAACCGAGCCGACCCCCTCTTGCTCAATGTTGTCGACCCGCGAGAGCGCGAGCATATCCTCCTCAACCACGCCCTCCTGCCGGCCCGGGTTGTCCGGATCGGGCCACCTGAGCGTACTGGCATACTCCGTCAGCTCATAGATGCGCCGCAGCGAACCGACATTGAATACCCCGTCAGGGTTGCTTTCGTTGACCACACCCACCACGACCATGTCATAAAGCGAGAATTGCTCCTTCATGTCGTCGTGGAAAACGCGCACGGGTTCGTCGGAAGAGAGCATGTTCTCGGGGTCGGTATCGATGGTCAGCGGATTAAGCAGACCAAACCGCTCGGGCCAGACGCTTGGCAGCGCCGCCAGCGCCACCAGCGCCAGCGTGGCAACCACCATGGCCCAAACGGTCAGTCGAGGACGGTCAGTGACGAACTCCAGCCAGGAACCCTCGGTCTTTTCAGCCATTGACAGCGCCTCCGCAAGTCAGTCGAAGGCGGCGCCGGGCTTCTTGCCCAGGGCCTTGAGGATCTTCGCCAGAGGGCAGAATCCGCTGAAGGCAGCCTGCAGCATGTTGGCGCCCACAAACGCGGTGAACCACAACCAGTAAGGTGAGTGGAGCTGGGAGAGAGCCAGACTTACAAGAATGAAAGATCCTGCGAAGGCGAGTACAAGGCGGTCGATAGACATATGCCCCTCCTGTTATAGTAGCGCGTTCCGGCACTTTCAGCAGATTGCGCACTGCGCTGGCTGCACTGAAAGCACCCGTACATAATACCTGGCATGGCCACGTGCCGGACCATGGAGAGCCGGGGCCAGCCAGACGACGACGGGCAACACTTGACTACCTGGCCAAGAGCAGCCGATCATCTGAACCAAGCCTAACATATTCACGATTGCAGAGCTATGAATGTATGAATAAAAATCAGATGTCGGAAGCGGCGGATCAGGCCACCAATCTGCTAAAGGCCCTCTCCGGGCGGAGCCGGCTGATGATCCTCTGCCAACTGGTCGACGGCGAGCAGGCGGTGAGCGAACTTGCGGATGCACTGGAGATGCGCCAGGCGGCCGTCTCCCAGCAACTCGCCCTGCTGCGCAAGGACGGCCTGGTATCTGCGCGCCGCGAAGCGCGGACCATACACTACTCCCTGGCGGGAGAGGAGGCGCGCCGGATCATAGAAGTTCTGTATGAGCTGTTCTGCGATAACGACGCATGCTAAGAAGTAGGGCAACAAGGAGTTTCGAGTTGCCCTACTTCAACTACTAATTGCTGGCAAAGGCCTGGCGCATGTATTGAACGATGGCTCCCGCCTGCTCCTTGGTCAATGAGCTGATGCCACCCTTGGCGGGCATCGCCATGGATGAGCCGGGGCTCTTGAAGCCCTCCATGATATTGGTAACCAATACATCGTCACTCTTGGTCAGCCGGCCATCGCTCTTTGTGAAGTCAGGAACGCCGGGCAGCTTGCCCTTTCCGTCTGCGCCATGGCAGGCAACGCAGGTGGAGTTATAGAGCTTTTCGCCGGCTTCCACGCTGTCCGCCTGAGCCGCGGCTCCGCCTGAGTAGGCAAAGCTCCCGGCGACCAGGCTGGCGATCAGAAAAGATGATCGTTTCATTTATTCTCCCCCTTATTATCTGCCGGATCATTGGCTTTCTGGAGGAAGGTCAGGATATCCCTTGTTTCCTGCCCGGTTAAGCCCGCTCTGAGACGCATATGAAGCACGGATGGCTCCCAGAAATCGTCACGGAACTCGGCCGGGTCGCGCATGTTATGACACCGTGCGCAGTTGTCGGCCCATGACTGGGCGCCCCGGACGAACGCCATGGGATCGTCGGCGTCCTGGGCAGCGGCTGAACCTGCGCCACCGAAGAAAAGCGCAGCCATGAGTGCAGCATTACTGATGAGGTTGCGGTTCATTAGTTTCATGTTAATACCCTCTTAAAAGCCGTAAGCCAACTGAATGTTGAAGCGCTCGTCATCGTCGATAGCGTTGTCATCGTAATCATCCACGGTGTAGGCCGCCTTGATGATAACGTGGTTTGCGAACAGGTAATTCACCCCTGCAGACCACTGGGAGCGGTTTGCATCGGCACCCGGGGTGTCCAGGTCACCTATGCGGACAACGCCTTCCCACTTGGTATCCGGCACCCGGTAGGCCGCCTGCGCATACCAGGCAGTGTATTCGAGTTCTTCGGTCACCGCGCCACCGGCAACCGCGCTGTTGGCTTCGCTTCCCACGGTCTGCTGGATGAATTCACCGCGCAGCTGCAGGGTGTCAAGGTTGTAAACGGCGTCCGCACCCAGGACTGTGTAGTCACGGTCCGGCTCTCCCGCCGCCAGGTCAGACACATCGTGCCCCTCGGCCACTCCGATCTTGCCCAGGGCGCCGGACAGCCCCAGCTCCAGCGCCGGCACCGGCAGGAAGCCCACCCGGCCACCGTACACAAAATTGCCATCGGCGTTGGATGCGGCAGCCTCGGTTTCCAATTCAACTTCCGCTTCTTCGTTGGGATCATCCTGATCAACTAGAAGTGTCGGACCGTTCGAGGTGAACAGCGCATAGTTGGCGCGCATCGACCCGCTCAGCGGAATGCCGCCACGCAACTGAACGCCCAGGTCGGAGAGCGGGGCTGCGCCCCCGTGACCAAAGCCCACGGGCGCGGTCGGCAGCTTGTTGATCCAGCTTGGGTGGACATTCTGGCGGAACTGGCCGATCGGGCTCAGGAACTTGCCCGCCACCAGCGCCATGTAATCGTTCAGGATGAGATCAATGGTCGCGTATTCCGCCCCGATTTCGGTTTCACCGTTTTCATCGGTCTCGATTTCAAGCTCGCCTTCAAACAGCACCCGGTCGGAAAACTGAAAATGAAAGATCGGCGCAAATCGCGCTGCCGTAAAACCGTCTTCCTGTCGATCAGAGCCAGCTATGAAATCAACGTTGCTATATCCGGCCATGTGCAGCTTGGACAGCGTATCGAGATTGTTGCTCTTTACATCCTCCCGCAGGGCCGCCATCTGCGACTCAAGGTTGGCAATTTTTGATTCGGTGTCTTCGTTTGCGATCGCGGCCCCGCTTGCGAATACGGAGGCTGCCAGCGACAGCTTGATAAAATGGAGTTTTTTCATAGGTGCACCCTTCTGGGTTAGATGAAGAGACGAATATAACTGTTCCGGGATAAGGCTTTCGAAAAGCCACTGATCCAAAACATGAACAATTAGACACCTTGAAACTGAAACGAAACTGAAATTGTCAGTCGTGCCGCCCTGATCTTGATGCAGGTCAGTTTTTACAATGGCCGGATATCATGAGATTGAGCCAGCACCGTATGTGGGGGCGCCACGCAGTATAGTCAGACACCCGGGAATGATCGCTCCTGTACGCCGTCTCAACGGAATCGAGCCTGATGCGAACCAGTCGACCGGCAAAACCAATACCTGCGTCACACCGTATCATTTTCACTACTATTTCGTGACGCAGCGGCGAGCTGACGCCACCGCCCCCAGCGGGGGATGAACATCGGCACCTGCCGCTGGTAGGCACGGTACTCCTCACCAAACTCCTTGAGCACCTGCCGCTCCTCACGTCGAGCCAGCCATGTGTAGACAAGCACGATCACCGGGAAAAGGCCGACCGAGAACAGCGTCGGCCAGTGCACCACACCTTCTCCAAACAGAGCGATGAATAGCCCCGTATA
>NZ_DDOI01000001.1:12685-12980 GCF_002341575.1 Marinobacter sp. UBA2498
GCCTTGTGGACCTGACGCCACCCCTGAATAAAGAGGCCGATCCCGGTGAACGCGAGCGCATAGCCGAGCAACATTGAGACCAACATCCCGGTTTCGCCCAGCCCTACCAGGGTCGACCACAAGCTGGCGCTGACATACTCACTGTCGAGGCCAAAAAAACGCACCAACAGATAAATAGTGAGCGGAAAACCGTACATTTCCGCATAAAGTGCAATGATGAAGGCCTGCACCACTCCGGCGCCGGCCCATTCCCGCCAGTTTTTCGGCGCGAAATAACGGTAAAAGAACCAGGACA
>NZ_DDOI01000049.1:0-1208 GCF_002341575.1 Marinobacter sp. UBA2498
CAGACACCATAACGACGGCAAAAGCCAGGAACGGCCAGAGTCGCATGCGCTCGGCAACCGCGCCCGAAACGATCGACATGGTGGCAGCTGCGAACACAACCTGGAACATGAAGTCAGACATGCTTGAATAGTAGGGGGCACCCTCACCACCGGCGACCACATCGTCCGTTGCGTTATCTGGGCCTAGCAGGAAATCCAGTCCGGGGATTACGGAATTCACGGGATCACCCGGATACATGATGTTATACCCGACAACCAGATAGGCCACACAGGCCACGCCATATAGCAGCGCATTCTTGTTGAGTATCTCAACCGTGTTTTTTCCCCTGACAAGCCCGGCTTCCAGCATGGCAAATCCAGCTGCCATCCACATAACCAGTGCCGCACATACCAGGAAATAGAAGGTATCGAGTGCATACCCGAGTTCCAGCCCTAAAGTTTCCATGATTAATCTCTCTGTCGCTTTGGTCTCAATTGTTGGCTCCACGCAAGGTGAACCCTCACACCTAAAGGAATATTTATTTCCCACAGAGAAAAAGCAAAATGCGGGCCTAATTTATAGTCCCTTGTTTTTATTGAAATATATAGAAACTTTGGATATCGGGCGCACTATGGCAGTGCATGCGCGGCCTTTCGTAGTGCCAGATGCGCAAAAACCCGGCAATACCGGGTTTTTGCGGGCACGCTGGATATGACGGATCAGGACGCTTGCGCGACATCCAGAGCCTCACAGGCCTCCAGAGTGTTCTGCAACAGGCAGGCAATGGTCATCGGTCCAACACCGCCGGGCACCGGTGTGATCGCAGCCACCTTGTCGCGCGCGGACTCAAAATCCACGTCACCGACAAGTTTGCCTGACGCCAACCGGTTAATACCGACATCAATTACCGTTGCCCCTGGTTTGAGCCACTCCGCCTTGATGAATCCAGGACTTCCGATAGCGACAAGGACAATATCAGCACGCGCCAGTTCAGCCTGAAGATCCCGTGTTTTCACGTGGCAAACTGTCACGGTGGCTCCGCGCAAAAGCAGCTCCAGTGCTGCCGGGCGACCAACAATATTGGAGGCCCCGACGATTACGGCGTTCTTGCCCATCGGACTGATACCATAGGCGTCCAGCAGGCGCATACAGCCGTATGGCGTACAGGGCCGCAGGATCGGGGATTTAGCCGCCAGGCGGCCCAGATTATATGGATGAAAGCCATCCA
>NZ_DDOI01000049.1:1301-1937 GCF_002341575.1 Marinobacter sp. UBA2498
TATATGGATGAAAGCCATCCACGTCCTTGGCGGGAACGATCCGTTCAACCACCGCAGGCACATGCATATGATCCGGCAATGGTAATTGCACGAGGATCCCATGAATCTGTGGATCCTCATTAAGCTCGTCGATCAGAGCCAAGAGCACCTGCTGGCTGGTATCAGCCGCCAGGCGGAAGCTCCGGGACAGGAACCCCGCCTCCTCACACGCCTTGATCTTACTGCGCACGTAAACTTTCGAAGCAGCGTCCTCACCCACCAGAATGACAGCCAGGCCAGGACACATCCGGCCCTGCTCGGCACGCGCACGCACCATCCCTGCAATGTCGCGGCGCAACTGCGCCGCGACTTCTTTACCGTTGATGATTGTGGCTGTATGCACTTTGATCTCCCTCGTTCTAGAAGCTCTGACCAGGAATCCAACAAGTTCCGGCCAAAGGCACTCTCGCCATTGCCGCGGATTCAACCGTCAGCGCAACCAGGTCTTCGGGCTCGAGGTTTCTCAGATCATTCTTGCCACAGGCCCGTGCAAGGGTTTGGGCCTCCAGAGTCAGAACTCGAAGGTAGTTGGCCAGCCTGTGCCCGGCCTCAACCGGATCAAGGCGCTTGCTGAGTTCCGGATCCTGAGTGGAAATA
>NZ_DDOI01000049.1:2029-2351 GCF_002341575.1 Marinobacter sp. UBA2498
GATCCTGAGTGGAAATACCGGCCGGATCACGACCTTCCTGGTAATCATCGTAGAAACCCGCCGCGGAGCCAATCTTCCGGAACTCTTCGTCGTAACGGGGATGGTTGCAGCCCAGGGCAATCAGGGCGGCGGTGCCGATCGCAACAGCATCGGCACCCAGTGCCATACACTTCGCCACATCGGCACCGTTACGAATACCGCCGGAGACAATCAACTGCACCTTTCGGTGCATCCCCATTTCCTGAAGTGCCTGCACCGCCTGGGGAATCGCCGCCAGCGTCGGAATACCCACGTGCTCGATAAACACCTCCTGGGTCGCTGC
>NZ_DDOI01000049.1:2514-2901 GCF_002341575.1 Marinobacter sp. UBA2498
GCAGTTCCTGGATCTTGATGGCAAGGTCATCCGGTCCTGTCCAGTCCGGATGACGACAGGCTGAGCGCTGATCAATCCCCTTGGGCAGTGTCCGCATCTGGGCCACACGATCACTGATCTTCTGGCCCAGCAGCATACCGCCGCCGCCGGGTTTTGCGCCCTGTCCCAGCACCACCTCAATGGCATCCGCCTTGCGGAGGTCGTCCGGGTTCATACCGTAGCGGGAGGGCAGATACTGATATATCAGCTTCTTCGACTGACCCCGCTCCTCTGCCGTCATACCGCCATCGCCGGTGGTGGTTGATGTCCCCACCTCCGAAGCGCCACGCCCCAATGCTTCCTTGGCATTGGCAGACAACGCGCCGAAGCTCATACCGGCAATGGTGA
>NZ_DDOI01000049.1:3002-7204 GCF_002341575.1 Marinobacter sp. UBA2498
TCGCCCAAAGTCACCGAGGTATTGCACTTCTCCCGGTAGCCTTCCAGCGGATAACGCGACATGCTGGCGCCGAGGAACAGAAGGTCATCAAAATGCGGCAGTTTACGCTTGGCCCCAAAGCCGCGAATATCGTAGATGCCCGTTTCCGCCGCGCGGCGGATTTCCGCCATGGTGGTGCGATCAAAGGTCGCGGACTCCCGCAGCCCTGTGTGTTCGTTCAGTTCGTTGCTCATGATTCAATCCTCTCGCAATCATTCTCAGTAAGCGGAAGCGTTGTCGACCTTGAAGTTGTACAACTGCCGGGCCGAGCCGTATCGCTTGAACCGTGCGGGGTCCTCGTCGATACCGGCCCGGCTCAGCAAGTTGCCCAGCTCCTCGATGTGTTCGGGACGCATTTCCTTCTCTATGCAATCCGCACCGAGCGATTTCACATGACCTTTAACGTAGATATGAACCTCGTAGAGCGAGTCGCCCAACGCCTCGCCGGCATCGCCGCAAACCACGAGATTTCCCGCCTGTCCCATAAAGCAGCTCATGTGACCAACGTTGCCCTTGACGACGATATCCACACCTTTCATTGAGATCCCGCAACGGGCACCAGCGTTGCCCTCGATGACCAGAAGGCCACCGTGGGCTGTGGCGCCTGCGGCCTGGGAAGCATCTCCTTTGATCCGGACCATGCCGGACATCATATTCTCGGCAACACCTTGGCCGGCATTGCCATGCACCGTAACAGTGGCCTTCTTGTTCATGCCCGCACAGAAGTAGCCGGCATGGCCCATGATGTTGACTGACAGGTTCTGGTCGAGACCACAGGCGATGTTGTGTTGGCCATGAGGGCTGAACACGTCAAATTCCCGCTCCATGCATTCTCCCGACTGATCGTGCAGGGCCTGATTCAGTTCACGGACAGTATTTTGAGTTAGATCGAAGGTTTTCATTGGCTGGCTCCTCAGGCGTCCCGCTCCCAAATATAAAAAGTTGCCGGTTCCGGCTCCCAGACAGTAGCGTGTTCAATTCCCGGCAGGCCGGCCAGCGCCTGGTATTCAGAGGCCATGGCAACATAGTCATCGGTTTCAGCCAGCACTGCCGGTTTGCAGGCAATAGGGTCACGCATTACAGCAAAGCCATTGCGTGTGCCGATTGTGAACGTAAAGAAACCGTCCAGATCTTCCAGGGCGTGCTCAAGTGCCTGTTTGAGGGAGTCACCCTGTTCCAGCCGCCATGCGAGATAGCCTGCGGCCACCTCGGAATCATTCTCGGTCTCAAACCGGATGCCCTCACGGCACAGCACTTCACGCAGGCGGTTGTGATTGGATAGTGAGCCGTTATGCACCAGGCAAAGATCCATACCCGTGGTGAACGGGTGGCTCCCCTCCATGGTGACCGCCGATTCAGTGGCCATCCGAGTGTGGCCAATGATATGACTGCCTTTCATTTCGCTCAGTTTGAACTTGCCCGCAATCTTTTCTGGCAAGCCAACCTCCTTGAGAATCTCAATTGAGCGGCCGATGCTCAGCACCAGTGCATCCGGCGCGCTCTCCTGCAGCCATGCCCGGACCTGCTCCTCACCCGCGCGGATCTTGAAAACAGCCGCATTGGCGTTACGGAACCAGGAGAGCTCGGTAACCAGGCCCTCCGCCATGGCACCCGCAAGTGACTCCCAGTCATAATCGTCTTCCGGGTGACGAAGGGTCACTTTGGTTTCTCCTTCGGGCACTTCGTCGCCATAAATGGCGAAACCGGCACTGTCGGGACCGCGATCGGTCATCGCAATGAGCATTGGCTCAAACAGCTCACCCAACTGGCTTTCCAGGGACGGGTTTTTCAGGTAAAGACCTACAATTCCACACATAATTCGGACCTCATGCCGGCTTTCCGGCAATAAAGCGTTGTTTTCGTTGATCCGCAGAATCAGAAAAATTCGGCGTAATGCTTAACTTCCCAATCCGAGACGTGACGGCTGTATTCCGTCCATTCCTCGCGCTTCACAGCGAGGAATTCAGAGACGATCTCCTGCCCCATCTTTTCGGTAAACAAAGTGTCTGCTTCAAGCGCATCGAGAGCTTCATTCAGGCTCTGCGGCAGGATGCCAACGCCCCTGGCCTTGATTTCCTCCAGCGACAGGTCATAGAGATTCACATTCATCGGTTCACCGGGATCCAGTTCACGCTCGACACCGTCCATACCCGCGGCGATCAGTGCCGCGTGCACCAGATACGGGTTACAGCCAGAATCCGGCAGACGGAACTCCAGTCGGCCATAGGGCACTCTCACCATGGCTGAGCGGTTGTTGTCGCCATAGCAGATGTAAGCAGGAGCCCAAGTCGCGCCGGAGGCATTGCCACCCACGACCAGGCGCTTGTAGGAGTTCACGGTTGGTGCGGCGAAGGCACAGATAGCTCTGGCGTGCTCGATAATTCCGGCAGTGAAGTGGTAGGCCATTTTGGAAAGCCCCATACCATTCGGATCGCTCGGGTCGTGGAACAGGTTCTTTCCCGCCTCATCAGTGATGGAAAGGTGGAAATGCATGCCATTGCCGGTGCGATCAGACGCTGGCTTGGGCATAAATGAACACACCATGCCCAGCTTATTTGCAATCTCACCCGCCGCCATCCGCACAAATGTGAAGCGGTCGGCCGAGGTCAATGCATCACTGTAGGTGTAATTGATCTCGAACTGACCATTCGCGTCTTCGTGATCAATCTGATAAACATCGAAATCCACAGCCTGCAGGGACTCTACCAACTGCTCCAGAAATTCCCGGGAGCGGGACAGCCCCTTATAGTCGTAGCAAGGCTTGTCGAGCACATCGCTCTCGTCCACCGGTGTCAGAGAGTCGTCCCCTTCACGGTTGAAAAGTGAGAACTCGGGTTCCAGGCCGGTGTTCAGCGTCCAGTTACGCTCTTTGAACAGCTCAAGTTGGCGTTTCAGAACAACCCGGGAACAATAGGGGTGCGGTTTATCGTTGACATAACCATCGCAGGCGATGCGCGCATAACCTGGCTGCCAGGGCACGGCACTGAGAGTCCCCAGATCGCCACGCGCCATAAAATCCGGGCCGTGCGGCTTCATGCCCAGCCCCCAGACCGCGAAACCGGCAAAACCGGCGCCGCTCTCGACGATACTGTTCAGGCAGCTGGCCGGAACCGACTTGGTTTTGGCCACGCCGTGAATGTCGACGAATTGTGCGAGGATATACTTGATCTGGTTATCGTCGATAAATTGGTTAATATTTGCGGGCGTCATGACGCTCCTCCTTCGTGGGTATTAGAATCCTGTAGTTCACAAACCAGTTCACTGAACAGATTTTCAAGGTAGCGGTGGAAGCCATCACCAACGCCCACCAGTAATGTGTCATCATTCTTTGTCCGGTAGAGCCAGCAGTTCACCCCGGCGACGGAAGCCATTAGCCAGCCCCCCGGTTCAAAAGTACGGAAATCGAATTGACAGACGCGGGCCATGAGTTCATGCCAGTTGTCGCCGCGGACCGCCAACACACGATCAGCGCGTCTGAAACACCAGTTGTGCACCGGGAGCGGGTGTCCCTCAGGCAGAAACACCATGAACTCATCGGTTCCGGTCCGGGCGACAAGTGCGCCGGCCTGCTCCATGGCCGACAGTCGTTGTTCAGGCTGTGGCAGGCTGGCAGCACCCAGCGCCTCTCCGCTGCCGGGCCCCGTCAGCAGATAGCCCTGCAGGTCATTCCTTAGAGTCACAGTCAACGCAGTCATCAGGCCACCTCCGTCAGATCCGCCGTCTGGCGCTTGCCGTCAGCATCGTAGAAAGGCGTTTTGCAGGGAGACATAGCAACGAGGCTGCCGCTGTCCACCCGCACATGAAGGGTTTTTGCCTCGTTTGCCAGCGGCAGGTCCAACATGGCCAGGCCGATGTAGCGGCCAAGCGCCGGACTATAGGCAATGCTGGTCACCCGGCCTGCGATGTCACCGTCCTTAATCACCAGGTGGCATTCCTTAATCCGCTCGCCGCTATAGCCCTGGGGCAACATAAATCCTGTCAGCCTGCGTTGGCAGCGTTCTTTCAGCACGACCAGGGAAGGTTTACCGGTAAACCAGGGTTTGCTCTTGAGGGGGATGGCCCAGGGCATGTTGGCCTCAAACGGGTTGGTCAGACCGTCGGTATCCTGGCCGACAATGACGTGGCCCTTCTCCAGCCGCAGAATGCGCTGGGCTTCGACGCCA
>NZ_DDOI01000049.1:7216-13650 GCF_002341575.1 Marinobacter sp. UBA2498
CAAACGGACGGATGTTGTACCGGGCACCGGCACGCATCAGCGTATGCCAGATTTCCATGGCTTTGTGGGCAGGCGCGTGGATCTCATAGCCCAGTTCGCCAACAAAACCGACACGGATCAGCCGCACTTTTGCGCCACACATTGTGCCCTCGCGGATGCCCAGATAGGGGAAGCTCTCTTCGCTCAGATCCACATCCGTCAGCGTCTTAAGAAGCTCGCGCGACAAAGGTCCGGCAAGATTCATCGCCGCCAGGGAGTCGGTCAGGTTCACCAGGCGCACATCCAGTCCCAGATCCATCACCGTCTGAGACAGAATGCGGAAGGTCGCTGCCGCATGACTGGTGGTGGCGGATACATAAAAGCGGTCTTCACCAAGTCGGGCGGCAATACCGTCATCAATGATCACACCACTGTCTTCCACCAGCAGGGCATAACGTGTCATGCCCTGCCTGATGGTAGACATTTTCATGGTGTAAACCGCATCTAGGAGCCTCGCGGCATCCGGTCCCAGAACCTCGATCTTGCCCAGGGTGGAGACATCGATCAGCCCCAGACGGCTGCGCACTGCCTGAGCTTCACGCAGAATGGCCTGTTCGCGTTCTTCCGGCTGGCCGTAGTATTCCGGCCGCTGCCAGTGTCCGGCTTCCATCATCCGGGCGCCATGGGCCTCGTGCCATTCCTGCATTGGGGTACGTCTTTCTGGGCGGAAGCGCCGCCCGGCCAGGGCGCTGACCGGTACCGGGTGGAACATGGGCCGGGCTGTGGTCGAGCCGGTTTTGTCGATCGACTGGCCCCGAATCGCAGCGAGGATGCGGATACCGTTCATGTTCGAATGCTTGCCCTGGCTTGGACCCATGCCGATGGTCGAAAAGCGCTTAATCAGCTCAATGTTGTCGAAGCCCTCTTTAGCGGCATTAACAAGGTCCTTCAACTGGAGGTCTTCATCCATATCGACAAAATTCTTGCCCGCCGGATGAGAGACTATGGGCCACGGGTGGCTATGAGCCTGCCGATCCCGGTGTAGAGTCTGGCTTTCGGCATGGAACTCACCCCTCAGCTCAGCCAGCGCGGCCCGGGCGGCGCGTTTACCATCGGCCAGGCGTTGCTCTAGGGTGAAAGCTCCGTTCACACGCCCACAGGCATGGATGCCAGCGGGCAGTTCTCGGGGCAGGATCTGCTGCAGGGTGTCGTCATAACCCAGTTTGCCCTTAGCCTGGTAAAGCAGTTGGGAAGCCGGGGCCCAGCCCACGCTCATCAGCAAAAGATCACAATCGATGGCCGTTAGCTCGGACGGATCACAGTCCTTGCCATTAAATGCAGCCACCTGGACAGATTGAAGGTGCCGACTTCCCTGAGCGGCGTAGATCCCGCATCCGCGGTAGACAGGAACCCCCTTATCAGTAACCTGCTGCGCCCAGGAGCCACGCTGAGGTGTTGATTCAAGATCCACCACTGCAGCCAATTCAATGCCGGCCTCCATCAAATCCAGGGCGGCACGGTAGCCTTCGTCATTGGCACAGAGTACGACGGCCCGGTGGCCCGGACTGACCGCGTAGCGGGAAATCAAACGCTGGGCAGCAGAAGCCATCATTACGCCCGGCAGGTCGTTGTTCCGGAACACAGCTGTCTGCTCCATGACCCCAGTGGCACAGATCATTCCCTCTGCACGCAATTTGGTAATACCCTTCGGGCCAACCAGGGGAATGTAGTGATCTGTGTACCAGCCAGTAGCATAGTGCTGTTCAAACAGACGGATGTTGGCATGGTTCCGCACCTTATCCTTCAGGGCGGCTCTTACCCCGGTCGCCGCTGGTTCATTGGCCAGCTGGTAATCAAGGCTGCCGCCAATATGCGGGTTCTCATCGACCAGCACTACGTCCGCCCCGGCCTCTGCCGCTGTCAGCGCAGCTTGCATGCCGCTGGCGCCGGCTCCGACAACTAGCAACTCACAGAAATCGTAGCGCTTGGGTGTGCGCTGCTCGGTCCAGTCAGTATTGACCCGGCCTAGACCGGCTTTTTCCCGGATCTTGCGCTCCCAGAAGGGAAACAGCTTCTTCGGTCGGTGAAAGGCTTTGTAGTAGAAACCCACCGGCATAAAGCGGGCGAACAAACCGATGAAACGATCCCGATCATTCGCCAGCGAGCCATTAACGTTACAGGCCTTAAGCTCAATCCCTTCGGTCAAAGGCTCGACATCGCCGCGGATATTGGTGGCGTGCGCACTCTGAAACAGAGCGTTCACGTCATGATTCGCCAGCGTCAGGGCGCCGCGAGGACGATGGTATTTGAAACTACGCCCCAGCAATGAGTGGCCGGAGGCCATCAGCGCCGAACTAATGCTATCCCCGGCAAAACCGGACAGGCTCTTCCCTTCGAAACTGAAGGTCACTGTTCTGCCGCGATCGATCCATTCCAGGGGTTGTTGATCAAGCCGGTATGTCATAACGCACCTCCCGGGCATCGACGATCGCTTTCACCTCATCGGTCAGCGTGTCTCGGTCAAGGATGAACCAGTAACCGGTTGGCCGGTGATACCAGCGCTCACGCAGGACACTGGGTGCGCCCTGGCGGTTGAACACAAAACCTGCCCAGGTTTCGGTATCGCAGTCCACCGGCGGCTTGCGCACCTCTCCGACGTAATCGAATTCACTGATGGGACGACGACCGATCAGTGGACAATCCAGTAATTTCATTTTTCGACTCCTCAATGTCCGACCGATGCAGCGCCTTTCTCTCCGACCAGATCGAAGTCGGCGAAGCGGCTGTAGCGGAATGGTTCGATCAGTTCGTGGGTCTGGTCATTGGCCGCGGTCCAGGCCATGGTCTTGCCGCTAACCGGCGTCGCCTTGAAGCCCCAGGTGCCCCAACCGGCATCCAGATAGAACCCTTCGATGGGAGTTTTACCCATAATGGGAGCAAAATCCGGGGTCATATCGCTCATGCCCGCCCACTGCCTCATGACTTTCAGGCGGCTCATGAACGGGAACAGGTCCACCATCTGGTCAGCCAGACCCTCGACAAAATCAAAGGAGGAGCGTGTGGAGTGGAGCACGGAGGGATCCACGGAGGCGCCCATCACCATCTCGCCCCGTGACGACTGACTGACATACACATGCAGACTTCCGGAGACGACAATGGTGTCCATAAACGGCTTGACCGGCTCGGACACGCACGCCTGCAGAGGGAAGATCTCGATGGGCGTCGGCAGGTTCAGCATTTCAGTAATGCGTGGGGTGGAGCCGGCCACCATAGAGATAACCTTGCCACAACTGATGGCACCCCGATCTGTATCAACACCTATCACCCGTCCGTCACGGGTACGAATATCGGTGACACGGGTTCTCTGATGAATCTCGACGCCACGGTTATAGGCACCACGGGCATAGCCCCAGGCCACCGCGTCGTGCCGAGCCACCGATCCGGGCGCGTGGTAGAGTGCCCCCATTACCGGAGTATGACCGGCACATTCCAAATCCATATAAGGCACGGCCTTGCCGATTTCATCGCGACCGACTACCTCACTGTCGATGCCATAATGCTTGTTGACCTCAGCCCGCCAACGCATGGTTCGCATTGCGCTGTCGGTGTGTGCCAGAGTGAAGTGCCCCCGTGTGGAGTAGAAAATGTTGAGATCAAACTCGTCGGAAAGATCCTCGAACAACTTCACACTGGTGTCGTAGAACTTGACGCCTTCCGGAGTCAGGTAGTTGGAGCGCACAATCGTGGTGTTGCGACCGGTATTGCCGCCACCGATGTAGCCTTGCTCCAGAACAGCCACATTGGTAATGCCGTGCTCTTTTGCCAGATAGTAGGCACACGCCATACCGTGACCACCACCGCCGATAATGACGACGTCATAGTGCGACTTCAGTTCCTTGGGCTCCGGGAAGAAACGCGGTTCGTCGTGCGAACGCTTGAACCCGTATTTCAGTAGTTTCCAGGACATTACTCTCTCCCTTCCGGTTTCAGGCGAATACAACGGTCTTGTTGCCGTTCACCAGGACGCGGTCTTCGATGTGATAACGCAGTCCCCTAGCAAGAACCGCTTTTTCCACATCCTTGCCCAAACGGACCATGTCTTTGGTGGTGTTATGGTGGGTAACTCGAAGCACGTCCTGCTCGATGATGGGTCCGGCATCAAGGTCCGGTGTCACGTAATGGCAGGTGGCTCCGATCTGTTTCACACCGCGTTCTGCTGCCTGGTGATAGGGGCGCGCCCCGATAAAGGACGGCAAGAAACTGTGGTGGATGTTGATGATGCGGCCCGGATACTTTTCGCACAGGGTTTCGGGAATGATCTGCATGTACTTGGCTAGTACGATGGCGTCGGCCTCGACAGACGCAATTTGCTCCTGAACCGCCTGAAAATGTGGTTTTTTGTCGGCTTTATCGACGGGAACGTGGATAAACGGTATACCGTGCCACTCAACAAAAGAGCGCAGGGTCTCGTGGTTTGAAATGACACAGGGGATATCGCAATCCAGCTCCCCGGCACGCCACCGGTAAAGCAGGTCGGAGAGACAGTGCGACTCTTTGGAGACCATGACCACGACCCGTTTTCTCTGCGCGGAATCCGTGATGTCCCAATTCATAGAAAACCGTTCCGCCAGGTCGTTGAACTTTGCCCGGAATTCCTCCAGGCCGAACGGAAGCGAATCAGCTACCACCTCGTAACGCATGAAAAACAGACAGGACTCTGCATCGGCGAACTGGTGAGCCTCAATGATCCAGCCTTTGTGATTGGCAATGAACTGTGAAACCGCTGCCACAATACCCACGGTATCGGGACAGGATATCGAGAGTTTGTAGCGACGTGTGTTTTCAGGATTAAGTACCATTCCCCTGCCTTTTTCTCTAACAAGAAATTTAGTTTCCCTTTGGTAAAGCACAAGGCTTGCCAAAATGAACTCGGCAGCAGAATTAAGTTCCCTTTGTTTCGTAAGCTCCTGAAAACCGTACTTTAATGAATATATATTTACCCACAGGAATATATGATGAAAGAAGGTAGCCGCAACAAAAACCGCCCAAAGTCGCACCAAATTGATGCCAGGCCGCACCAATAAGGATCAAAACTCTGCAACGGGACGCTGAGAGTAGCCGCTACAGATCGCACACGGCGGGTATTGAGAAAGATGTTTTCCGAACAGGAATAATGCGGTTAGACTATGCTGGATCGAGGAGAGCCCTATGCCCACTGATAGCCCTGCATCGCGACACATTGAAGCCCTGGAAGAGGGAAAAATCAGCTTCAGCCGTGAAAACCACAATCCTCGCCTGAAACTTGAGCAGTACATCGGTATGCGGGTAAAGCGAAAGCGACAGGAGCAGGGCCTGAAGATCACCGACGTAGCTCGTATTGCAGAGCTAAGCCAGGGCATGGTCAGCAAGATCGAGAACGCCCAAGTATCGACCAGCCTCGAGACGCTCAGCAGGCTTTGCGACGCAATCAGTCTGCCGATTTCGCAGTTATTCAGTGATTATGACCGGCCTGACGGTGGCGCCCAGCTAACCAAGGCCGGGCAAGGCATGGAGGTGGTTCGAAGGGGAACTGAGAAGGGACATACCTACCAGCTACTTAACTACCACCGGGGCAGCCAGAAAAGCTACGAACCTTTTCTGATCATCATGGACGATGCAGCTGAGGTCTTTCCTACGTTTTCCCATCCGGGCCTTGAATTCATATACATACTGGAAGGTGAAATACTGTATCGGCATGGCAATCACCTCTACGAAATGGGGCCCGGTGATTCGCTATCATTCGATAGCGAAGTTCCTCACGGCCCGGAGGAGCTGCTTAAAGTGCCAATCAGACTGCTCTCCATCATTCATTACGACGACTAGCCCCCAGCGCCCGACATGAAACCGATAAAGTCGTTGAATGCGCTACAGAAGCCCAGTGCTATATGGGAAGAGATTAGAGTCCATAAAGGAAAAGGTCGGGGACTAGGCGCCAGCCATGTTAAGGCGGCTTCCCGAATCTCCATTTC
Organism: Marinobacter sp. UBA2498; assembly: GCF_002341575.1. NCBI lineage: Bacteria > Pseudomonadati > Pseudomonadota > Gammaproteobacteria > Pseudomonadales > Marinobacteraceae > Marinobacter > Marinobacter sp. UBA2498. Next base: position 13,204 of record NZ_DDOI01000049.1, read on the forward strand.
CACTTTCGAGTCCGAATCCTCAGGGGCGAGATGCCTCTTAGTATTTTCGGCGTACCCGAGCTCCTCCGGTACTCGCGCGGGACGCTCCGAAGAAGACATTGCCCCCTACTCTCCAACCAGTGAAGACCACTAATCGTCACGGGAATCAGCAAGGGACGAAAAGAATCGTTCGCACCTCTAAGGTGACGCCCTCTGGGAATCAACATAGAGGGACAGAAAGAGTTGCTGGGCCTCTGGCTGGCCGAGACCGAGGGTGCGAAGTTCTGGCTATCGGTACTGACAGAGTTGACGAACCGTGTTCTAGAGCACATCCTGATCGCCTATGAGAATGGTCCCGAAGGGTCAAGCCAAGCTAATTTCTCTTCCCTAAAGTGGTGCGGTTAGAGCGATATGATCCCTGTGATGGTGCAGAAAGCTCTGACATATGTAGTGGTTCAATGATTCCGG
>NZ_DDOI01000026.1:0-11718 GCF_002341575.1 Marinobacter sp. UBA2498
CTAGCAATAAGCATTGAATTCCCACCGGTATTTGCATAGAATGCCGCTCCTGTTTTGGCTGTTCATTTTCCAGCCAGTTACTGAATTTCCAACTTACGAATTGTGAGATCATCACCATGAAAAGAACGTTTCAACCAAGCGTCCTGAAGCGTAAGCGCGTTCACGGTTTCCGTGCCCGTATGGCCACTGCCAACGGTCGCAAGGTTATTTCCCGTCGTCGTGCCAAGGGCCGCGCACGTCTGTCCGCGTAAGCTCTGATTGCCTCATGAAGGCTTTGAGTTTCCCGAAATCACATCGTCTCTTGCGACCTGCTGATTACGGCAAAGTCTTCAACGACGTGCAGCTGAAAGTTCCACACCGGAATTTTCTGATCCTGGCTACACCGAATAATCTCGGTCACGCCAGGATCGGTTTGATCTTCTCGAAGAAAAACCTGAAGCTTGCAGTCCAGAGAAACCGGGTAAAGCGCCAGGTCAGGGAAAGTTTCCGTCACCAGACGGACCTGCCCGGCCTGGATCTTGTGGTTCTGGGACGCCAGGGGCTGGTTTCCCTGGACAACCACTCGGTTCGGGCATCCATGGATGACCTCTGGCGACGTCTCAGGAAAAAGTACGCTCAATCTCAGCCATCCCGGGCAGCATCATCGGAATCTGCCAATCGAGGAACGGGTTAATGCGCAAGCTTCTGCTTCTGCCCATCCGCTTCTACCAGTATGCAATCAGCCCGCTGATGGCCAGTCACTGCCGCCACTACCCCACCTGCTCACAATACGCCGTTGAAGCCATTAACCACCATGGCGCGCTTAAAGGATTATTTCTCGCAATCCGGCGTCTGTTAAGGTGTCATCCCTGGGCGGAAGGCGGTTATGATCCTGTACCGGGAACGGCAGAACCCCGGGCTCCGGAAACCGCAACAGCCTGCGTACACGCTGATCACTCCCATACAACAACCCAGACCAGACAGTAACTCTATGGATATTCAACGCATCGTATTATTTGCCGGCCTGGCTATTGTCAGTTATCTGATGGTGCTTGCCTGGAATGAGGACTACCATCAGCCGCCCGAGACGGCTCAGGTCGCTGAATCCCAGCCTTCGCAAACCGCTGGCAACATGGGCAATTCCGACAATATGGTGCTTCCGGAGGACAGCTCCGCTCAGGTTGATGGTGATGGCGAGTTCACCACTCCGGAGACTGGTCAGGCTGTCATCAGCTCAACCGAAACCACCACCGCGGTCAGCGATCAGTTCATCACAGTTCGCACCGATGTCTACGATCTGCAGATCGATCGGGTCAGCGGTAACCTGGTAAAAGCACGGCTGCTTGATTACGACGATACCCTGAACAGCGAAAAGCCGTTGACGCTCCTGAACAACACGCAGAATCGCCTGTACGTTCTGGAAAGTGGGCTGATTGGTCGTGATGGCCCGGATAGTCGCAAAAACGGTTCGGCTCCGGTCTACAGTGCTGACGCTGCAAGCTATGAACTGGCGGAAGGCGACAATCAGCTTCAGGTAGATCTGACTTACACCTCTGATAATGGCGTCCAGATCACCAAGCGTTATGAATTTGAACGCAACAGCTACGAAATTGGCGTCAAATATCTGGTTGAAAACCAGTCGAGTGAAGAATGGCAGGCCAATTTCACCGGCAAGATCGTCCGGGATCAGTCCCCGGACCCGACCTCCCAGACCAGCATGGGTATCCAGGCCTTCCTGGGTCTGGTCATCAGCTCCCCGGAAGATCCCTACGAGAAGTTTGATTTCGGAGACCTCCAGGAAAACCAGATCAATCAGTCGGTTACCAACGGCTGGCTGGCCTTCCTGCAGCACTACTTCCTGTCGGCATGGGTACCGGAGCGCGATATTCCCGCCCAGTACCAGACCACGCGCCGTGGCCCGAACTATGTAATGGGCTTTGTTTATCCGGCTACCAGTGTGGCGCCGGGCGAAACCGCAGAGATCGGTGCCCGGGCCTACGTTGGGCCGAAGATCATTGAGCGCCTTGAAGGCATGGCTCCGAACCTCGACCGTACCGTTGATTTCGGCTGGTTGTTCTTCATTTCGCTGCCGCTGTTCATCATTCTGGACTGGTTCCATAGCCTGGTTGGCAACTGGGGCGTGTCCATCATCCTGCTGACGGTTCTGGTCAAGGCGGTGTTTTTCCATCTGTCCGCTACCAGCTACAAGTCCATGGCCAAGATGCGGGCCGTTGCGCCCCAGCTGACCCGGCTGAAAGAACTGTACGGAGACGACCGGCAGCGCATGTCCCAGGAAATGATGGCGTTGTACAAGCGGGAGAAGATCAATCCGCTGGGTGGCTGTCTGCCCATACTGGTGCAGATGCCGGTGTTCATCTCCCTGTACTGGGTTCTGTTCGAGAGTGTTCAGCTTCGCCACGCGCCATTCATGCTGTGGATTCAGGATCTGTCGGTCATGGACCCGTACTTCATCCTGCCGATTCTGATGGGTGCCAGCATGTTCCTGCAGATGAGTCTGAACCCGACACCGCCGGATCCGATGCAGGCCAAGATCATGAAGATGATGCCGTTGATCTTTACGGTCTTCTTCCTGTGGTTCCCGGCAGGTCTGGTTCTGTACTGGCTGGTGAACAATATTCTGTCCATTGCCCAGCAGTGGTACATTACCCGCAAGATCGAAGCAGAAATGGCCGGCAAGAAGCACTGACCGGTGCCCGAACCGACCCGGCAAAGGCTCCTGTATGGAGCCTTTGTTGTTTTCAGCCTGTGGAAAAAGCATGAGCCAGAGTTCTGACACCATCGCAGCCATCGCCACCGCACCGGGACAGGCCGGAGTTGGCATTGTTCGTATCTCTGGGCCCAAGGCCCTCGCCATTGCAAAAAAGATGCTGGGGTTTGAGCCGAAACCGCGATATGCCCATTACGGCCCCTTCCATGACAGCCATGGCGAGTTAATAGACGAGGGCATCGGCCTGTTTTTCCCCAACCCCCACTCGTTCACCGGCGAAGATGTGTTCGAGCTTCAGGGGCACGGTGGTACGGTGATTCTCGATCTTCTGCTCCGTGAGGTGTGCAGCCAGGGTGCAAGGCTCGCCCGGCCCGGCGAGTTTTCCGAGCGGGCGTTTCTGAACGACAAACTGGACCTGGCCCAGGCCGAAGCGATTGCCGACCTGATTGAAAGCAGTTCGGAACAGGCGGCCCGCTGCGCGGTTCGTTCGATGCAGGGTGTGTTCTCCAGGCAGATCGAGGATCTGGTGGAGGCGGTCACTCATCTACGGATCTACGTGGAGGCGGCGATCGATTTTCCAGAGGAGGAGATCGACTTCCTCGCCGACGGCAAGGTAGCCAGTGACCTTCAAAACCTCCTGGAGCGGCTCGGGAAAATCCTGGCCGAAGCCCAGCAGGGAACGATTCTTCGTGACGGCATGAAAGTGGTGATCGGCGGAAGGCCTAATGCCGGCAAGTCGAGTCTCCTCAATGCCCTGGCCGGTCGCGAAGCGGCCATTGTTACGGCGATTGAGGGCACAACCCGTGATGTCCTGCGGGAGCATATCCACATCGATGGGATGCCCCTGCACATTATCGATACTGCCGGCCTGCGGGACAGCCCGGACGAAGTGGAACAGATCGGTATTGCCCGGGCCTGGGAGGAAATCCGTCAGGCCGATCGCATTCTTCTGATGGTGGATGCGACTACCACCGAGAAAACCAGTCCCCATGAAATCTGGCCGGATTTCATCGACCAGCTACCGGCCAACGCCCCGGTGACGGTGATACGGAATAAGGTGGACCTCTCTGGTGAAACGGTCGGTATCAGTGCCGAAGATCACCAGAGCGCGCCGGTGATCCGTTTGGCAGCAAAGTCTGCCGAGGGCCTGGAGATACTCCGGGACCATCTCAAACAATGCATGGGGTTTGCCAGCACCACAGAAGGTGGTTTCCTCGCCCGGCGCCGCCATCTTGATGCCCTGGAGCGCGCCCAGGCCCTGCTGATCCAGGGCCAGAGCCAGCTGGAGGGTTTCGGTGCCGGCGAGCTTCTGGCTGAAGACCTGCGTGCCGCCCAGGATAGCCTGGGCGAGATCACCGGGCATCTGACGCCTGATGAGTTACTGGGCAAGATCTTCAGCAGCTTCTGTATCGGTAAATAGCGCTAACCGGTCTTCCGGCGTTCCTCGGAGGTGACTGGCACCAATGCCTCAGTGCTGTTGCGGTTGCCCAGGAAATCCGGGCGCGGTTTGTTGCCGCAGAATGGGGCCTGGAGCTGGTTTTCCACACTGTTATAGACGAAAAACAGGTTGCTGCGCGGCCAGGGCGACATATTGGCATTGGAGGCGTGGAGCGTGTTGCACTCGAAGATGATCAGCGAGCCGGCAGGGCCGGTTGGCGCTTTGATACCGTAGTCATCCGCCATGGCTGCCAGGTCCCGTTTGTTGGGAACACCCAGTTCCTGTTTTTTCAGCGACGACTGATAATTGTCCTCCGGTGTGCGGCCAACGCAGGGCACAAAGGTCTTGTGGGAACCGGGAATGAGCATCAGGGGGCCGTTGAAAGGCGTGTTGTCGGTGAGCGCGATGGAGAAGCTGACTGCCCGCATCCGTGGCATGCCGTCCTCGGCGTGCCAGGTTTCAAAATCCGAGTGCCAGTCAAAACCCTTGCCGTGGAAACCGGGTTTGAAATTGATCCGGGACTGGTGGATGTAAGCTTTACTGCCCAGAAGCTGACGCACCATGGCCAGAATCCTGGGATCCCGGGTCAGCCGGTCGAATCGGTCCGACAGTTCGTGAATGCCAAAAATCGAGCGGATCTCCTGCTTGCCGGGTTCAGTAATGGTGCCTTCCGAGCGCAGAATGCTTTCATCGTCCTCATAGCCCCGCAAATCCTCCCGGAACTGGCGCACCGTGGCCTGGTCGAGAAAACTGTCGAAGACCAGAAAACCGTCGCGCTCATACCGTGCCAGCTCAGTCTCACTCAGTGGTCCGTCGGAACGGTCCGAGCCGCTGCTGTGCACCACGGGATCCTGACGTTCAAAGCTTTTGGTGGGGCGTTCCAGGCGGGTGGGATAAAAGTCGTCAGTACGAGTCTCCATATTCGAACCTCCTTACTTTTATTTGAGAAATCAGAACATTTCTATTTAATTCAGTAAGTTAATAACTCCAATGCGGAAATGCACCTGTAAGATGGGTTCAGGCGGACGTATTTCAAGGGCAAAAAAACCCGGGCCGAGGCCCGGGGATCAGGTGTACCGGATACCCTACCCGGTGAAGGCCAGATCTTCGGCGTCGAGCTGCATCAGGTTTTTGCTGGGGCTGAGCATGCTGGTGGCGTGGCTCTGGGCCCGGGGCAGCAAACGTTCAAAATAGAACTCGGTGGTGGCGAGCTTGGCCTGGTAAAAGCCGGTGGATTCCTCACCACCGTTATCGAGTTTATCCACAGCCACCGCAGCCTGACGCAGCCAGATATAGGCCATGGTGACGTAGCCGCTATACATCAGAAAATCGTAGGATGCGGAACTCACCACATCGCGATCCTTGCGCGCCGCGAGCATGATACGGACGGTCAGCAGGTTCCATTGCCCGGTCAGCTTGAGCAGTTCCAGAGCCCAGGGCCGTAGCCGTTTATCGGTGAGATGCTTACGGGCAAAATTGGCAATGTTCAGGGTGAACTCGCGCACCGCGCCGCCCTGGGTCATCAGCAATACTTTTCGTCCTAGCAGGTCCAGCGCCTGGATACCGGTAGTGCCCTCGTACAGGGTGGCGATGCGGGTATCCCTGACAATCTGCTCCATGCCGTGTTCGCGGATGTAACCGTGGCCGCCAAAAACCTGGACCCCCAGGTTAGCCGCTTCGCAGCCGAGTTCAGTGAGAAAGCCCTTCAAAATTGGCGTCAGGAAGCCGAGTTTGTCATCGTACTTTTCCGCCTTTTTATCGTCACCTTCGGTGAATCCCTCGACCATGTGATCGGCCAGCCGGGCCGCGTAATACAGCATGGCCCGACCGCCTTCGGCGATGGCCTTCTGGGTCAGTAACATCCGGCGCACATCAGCATGATGGATCAGGCTGTCGGCGACCTGGTCCGGCTCTTTCTTGCCTGAGAGTGCCCGCATGGAGCGCCGATCTTTTGCATAGGCCAATGCCCACTGATAGGACAGCTCCGCCGGACCGACGCCCTGAATGGCGGTGCCGATGCGGGCGGTGTTCATGAAAGTGAACATGCAATTGAGCCCTTCATTCTCGGGGCCAATGAGAAAACCGGTGGCGCCATCGAAATTCAGTACACAGGTGGCCGAGGCCTTGATGCCCATTTTCTTTTCCAGGCTGCCGCAGACGACACCGTTGCGCTCACCGACATCGCCGTTACCGTCGGGCAGGAACTTGGGTACGATAAAAAGGCTGATGCCCCGGGTGCCCTTGGGGGCGTCGGGCAGACGGGCCAGCACAATATGGATAATGTTCTCGGTCAGGTCGTGGTCGCCAGAGGAGATGAAGATCTTGGTTCCGGTAAGCCGGTAGCTGCCGTCGGCCTGTGGTTCGGCTTTGGTCTTTACCTGGCCCAGATCGGTGCCACACTGGGGCTCGGTCAGGCACATGGTGCCGGCCCAGCGGCCGTCGGTCAGTGGCGCAAGGTAGGTCTGTTTCTGGTCTTCCGTACCATGAAGGAAAATTGTGTTCATGGCCCCCAGGGACAGCCCCGGATACATGGAGAAAGGCCAGTTGGCAGTACCCATCATTTCCTGTTTCAGCAGTCCCATGGACGCGGGAAGGCCCTGGCCGCCGTATTCCTCGGGCGCTGAGAGTCCCTGCCAGCCCCCCATGGCGTAATGCTGGTAGGCGTCCCGGTAACCGGCGGGTGTGGTGACTTCACCGTTGTCCAGTTTGCAACCTTCTTCGTCGCCAGAGAGGTAAAGTGGGCTCAGCACCTCTTCACAAAACTTTCCGCATTCGCCGAGTATCGCGTCCACGATATCGGGCGTGGCGTTTTCACCGCTGGTCAGGGTGGCGTAATGACCCGGGTAATCGAACACCTCGTTCAGCAGGAATTTCATGTCGCGCAAGGGTGCTTTGTAAACCGGCATAGCGGAATCCTCTGTGTCTTTCTCAACAATCTTGGGTGGGCAACCACCGTTCGTTGCCTTGTGTTTTACGCCAATACCCGGGCACTGCCATTGACGAAAAGCACCGGGCAGACTGTCAGAATGGACAATTGGCCGAGATGACGTAGCAGAGATCGTGGATTCCGGGTAATGATCGTTAAAGAGGCTTTCGGCGTATTTCCTTGCGCCGAGGACCCCCACATATTCCTGTTCAGAGAGTGTAAAAGTCATGCAAAGCCTGTTTACCGAGATATCGAAACGCCTCTCGACACCTATACTCTGGGTATTGTTTTCGACACTGCTGCTCAGTGGCTGTGCCAGTCCCTCGCTCGAGGACTACGCCGACCGCACGCCAGAACTGGTCCCTGAAGAGTTCTTTACCGGCGAACTTTCCGCCCGGGGGGTGGTCAAGAATTTTTCCGGTGAGGTGATTCGCACCTTTGATGCGGATATTAGCGCGTCGTGGGATGACGAGGGCGTAGGCACTCTGGATGAGGTGTTCCGTTTCGATGACGGCGAAGTGCAGACCCGCGTCTGGACCCTGACTCCCGCGGAAGACGGCTACCATGCTGACGCCGGTGACGTGGTTGAACCCGGAACCATGCGTTGGAGTGGCAATGCAATTCACATGAATTATGTGCTCCAGGTGGCCTATGGCGACGGTACCCTGGACGTACGCATGGATGACTGGATGTACCTGATTACGCCCGACACGTTGATCAATCAGACCACCATGAGCAAGTGGGGAATCGACGTGGGCGAGGTGGTTCTGGTCATCCAGAAAAAGTAACAGACGACTAACCTGACCCCGAAATACCTGGAAATCCTATGTGGAAACAGTGGTTGATTGCGTTGGTACTGGTGGCTGTCGCTATCGGCGGCGCCTTTGTGTATCAGAACTTCGATGATGGGACCGCCGCCCAGAGCGGCCGCGAACGTCCCGCCAGCGCCGTTAACACCATGCTTCCGCAGATGGAGGCAGTACGGGATGTGGTCAACGCCGTTGGCAGTCTCAAAGCCCTGAACGCGGTGGAACTGACCACGGAAGTCAGTGGCCGGGTGGTGGAATTGAATCTGGAAACCGGCCGCCGGGTGGGGCAGGGCGACGTCCTGTTGCGGCTTGATGATCGCCAGGCCCGGGCAGACCTGCAGGTGATCGAGGCGCAACTGGCGGATGCCCGCCGACAGCTTGAAAGGGCACAGCGGTTGCGTTCGAACAACAGTATTTCCCAGTCCCAGGTGGATCAACTGAGAACGTCAGTCGATGTCGCCGAGGCTCAGCGCCAGTCAGCTCAAGTTCGTCTGGAAAACCACCGGATCGAGGCGCCGTTTGCCGGTGTGGTCGGGCTGAGTGACATCAGCGTCGGCGCCTATATCACTACCGGAACCTCGGTGACTACCCTGGATAACACCGACCGTATGGAACTGGGCTTTTCGATCCCGGAGCGTTTCCTGGGGCAGGTGAGTCTCGGGCAAGAGGTAAGGGGCGCATCGCCGGCCTATCCGGACCAGACCTTTTCCGGCCAGCTGGTGGAGTTGGGTTCCAGGGTCAGTGAGTTGAGCCGTTCGCTGCCTGTCCGGGCACTGATCGATAACCCGGATGGTCTGCTCCGGCCGGGACAGTTCATGTCTGCGACGCTAACACTCCGGCAACGGCAGGCGCTGGTAATCCCCGAGCAGGCGGTGATGATCCGGGGTGATGAACAATATGTGTTTGTGGCTGAAGACGGTGTGGCCCGGCGGGTTTCGGTGAGCCTGGGCTCGCGCATGCCCGGTTTTGTGGAAGTTTCGAACGGTCTGAGCCAGGAAGACCCGGTGATCGTGACCGGTCAGGACCGACTCAGCAGTGGGGACCGGGTTCGGGTATTGGAAGACGACAAAGCCATTCCCGAGAACCGTTTTATTACGGCCAGGGAGTCGTAACCGGTGGTCCTCTCCGACGTCTCCATCAAGCGGCCGGTGTTCGCTACGGTCCTCAGTCTTCTGATCGTTGTGTTCGGTCTGGCAGCCCTGATGGGCCTGCCGGTGCGCGAGTACCCGGATATTGACCCACCCGTTGTTTCCATCTCTACCGACTACACCGGCGCCGCGGCCGAGGTGGTGGATACCCAGATTACCCAGGTGATCGAAGGTGCCATCAGTGGCATTGAGGGTATTCGGTCGATCGAATCATCCACCGAGCAGGGCGAGTCCCGAACCAGTATTGAATTTACCACCGCCCGGGATGTGGATATTGCCGCCAATGATGTCCGTGATGCGGTGTCCCGGGTGGCCAACCAGCTGCCAGATGAAGCCGATCCACCGGTGGTGCGCAAGGCGGATTCCGATGCACGCCCGATGATGTGGGTGACCCTGCGCAGTGATGTCTGGGACAGTGCCGAATTGAGTGACTTTGCCGACCGGGTCCTGGCGGACAGGTTGTCGGTACTCGATGGTGTTGCCGACGTGCGTATCGGTGGCGAACGGCGCTATGCCATCCGGGTCTGGCTGGACCGCGAACGTCTTGCGGCTCGGGATATCACCGTGGCGGAAGTGGAACGGGCCCTGCGTGCCAACAACGTGGAGCTTCCGGCAGGATCGGTGGATTCGTCCACCCGGAATTTCACCGTGCGGGCCGAGGGCCGGCTGTCGAACGTGGAACAGTTCCGGGAGCTTGTGGTTCGCCGGGATGGTAATGATCTGTTGCGCCTGGGCGAGGTGGCCAATGTCCAGATGGGTGTGGAGTCGGATGTGAGCCGCCTGCGCGCCAATGGCCAGACCGCCATCGGCATGGGGATTATCCGCCAGTCCAAGGCCAACACCGTTGCGGTTTCCGATGCCGTCCGCGCCGAGCTGGAGAAGATCCGGGAGACACTGCCACCGGAAGTCACCATCGCGGAAAGCTACGACGAATCCATTTTCATTCGGGCTTCCATCAAGGAAGTGGTCACCACGCTCGCCATCGCAGTGTCTCTGGTTATCCTGGTTATCTTCCTGTTCCTGCGCTCCTGGCGGGCGACCCTCATTCCCGCGGTGACCATTCCGGTTGCGGTGATTGGTGCCTTTATCGGTCTGGGCTTCCTGGGTTTTTCCATCAACGTACTGACCCTGCTGGCGGTGATTCTTGCCATCGGCCTGGTGGTGGACGATGCCATCGTAATGCTGGAAAACATCCAGCGCCGGATTGACGAGGGTGAGCCCCCGTTGCTTGCCGCCTACCGGGGCGCGAAGCAGGTTGCCTTCGCCGTGATTGCGACCACTCTGACCCTGGTGGCGGTGTTCGTTCCCATCTCCTTCATGGGCGGCAACATTGGCCGATTGTTTGCCGAATTCGGCTTTACCCTGGCGGCGGCAGTGGTGTTTTCGAGCCTCGTGGCCCTGACCCTGGCGCCGATGTTGTGTTCCAAGTGGCTCAGGCACAGCCCCGAATCGGCAGAAGGTCATCGTCTCTGGGCCGCCAGTGAAAAGGCCCTGAATGGCCTGACCAATGGTTACCGCAGGCTGTTGGAGTTTTCCCTGAGGCAGCCGGGCTTGTTGCTGGGCCTTGGACTTGTCGGGCTGGTCATTGCCGCCGTGGTGTATCCGAAATTGCCTCAGGAGCTGGCGCCTACCGAAGACCGTGCCGTGATCATCATGCCCACCAGCGCGCCCCGTGGCTCAACGGTGGAATACACCGACCACTACGTTCGGCAGGTGGAAGAAACACTGCTCCCGTATCTGGACGAGGGGATAGCCAACCGTTTGCTTGCTATCGTCGGATTCCGCAATGAAGAGGACAACGCGTTCATGATCATGGGCCTGGTACCCTGGGAAGAGCGGGATATCAAGCAGCAGGAGGTGACCAGCGAAATCCGCAGGAAGTTGGCTGATGTGTCCGGCATCCGGACCGTGGCCGTCAATCCGGCGGGTCTGGGCCAAAGGGGTTTCAGCCAGGCGATCGAGTTCGTGGTGGCTGGTCCGGACTATGAGTCGGTTCAGGCCTGGAGCCAGGAGATCGTGGAGCGCGCCAAGGAAAACCCGAATCTCCAGAACCTGGATACTGATTTCGAGCTGACCCGGCCGGAACTTCGGGTGAACATCGACCGGGAACGGGCCGCGGATCTGGATATCACGGTAGAAGACGTGGGCCTCACCTTGCAGACCATGCTGGCTTCCCGGCAGGTAACGACTTACATCGATCGAGGCCGCGAATACGATGTAATCATTCAGGCGGAAGATGCCAACCGGGCAACGCCCGAAGACCTCGGCCAGATTTTCCTGCGGCCCCGGGAGGGCGGTAACCTGATCCCATTGCAGGCACTGGTTTCCGTGCAGGAGATCGGCGCCAACCCGGACCTCCGCCGCATCGACCGCCTGCCCGCTGTGGTGATCAGTGCGTCTATGGCGGATGGTTACGACCTGGGTTCGGCATTGACCTACCTGAACAATCTGGCTTTGGATAACCTGCCGCCGGAAGCCCGCATTAGTTACAAGGGCCTGAGCCGGGAATTCCAGGAATCCTCGGCGGCAATCTACGTTACCTTTGCGCTGGCTTTCGTCATCGTGTTCCTGGTGTTGGCAGCCCAGTTTGAAAGCTGGATACATCCGTTGATTATCATGCTGTCGGTGCCGCTGGCGGTAACCGGGGCTCTCCTGGCGCTCTGGTGGACGGGTATCAGTCTGAACATCTA
>NZ_DDOI01000026.1:11854-14948 GCF_002341575.1 Marinobacter sp. UBA2498
CAGCTCCGGGACAAGGGTTACGAGGTGCGGGAGGCGATTCTCGAAGGCGCCTGTCTGCGTTTCCGTCCGGTATTGATGACTACCATATCGACGATTTTCGGTGCCGTGCCACTGGTCATTGCCACAGGTGCGGGAGCCGAGAGTCGGGCTGCGATTGGTATGGTCATTCTGGGCGGGCTGATCTTCGCCACCACGCTGACCCTGTTCATCATTCCGGTGCTCTACAACCTGTTGGCCCGGTTTGCCAAGTCTTCCAATGCGGTGGAAAAAGAACTGGAACGTCAGGCGTCCGGACAGGCGGGTGGCACTGGATTGGCCGCCGCGCCACAGAAACGCGCCGACGATTTCTGACTGACCGGGTGATTACAGGGTGGCCGGGAACTCCAGCTGGCCGCCAAACATCTCATCCGGGTGTATGTCGACGCAGAAGACCTGTTGCCCCGGCAGCATTGTTGAGAGGGTGACGGTACGTTTTGCATCCGGAAGACCGACGTAGGGCCGACAGCTGCTGATGTGCTGGGGCCGTTCCAGGGCATTCCGGAAGTACTCCCGGTGGGTCCATTGAGCGCCGGCGGAATGATACAGCGGATTGAACTTTCCGCGATGAATGTCCGGATTGGCGCGGGCAAGGTTGCCTTGCTGGATGCCCTGTGGATTGAGCAGGAAGCAGCGTTTCACGCCATCCACTTCCAACAGCTTGTTGCAGGCGGTGCTGAACGGCAACTCCCGGCTCAGGGAATGGCAGGCTTCGAGAATTTCGAAACGCAGAAGGCGGAAATAACTCTCCTGATCCCGTATGTCCTGGGCTGATGACTCGCTGGAATCGGCAATGATGCGTTTTAGCGCCTGTTCGGTCAGCTCCGGCTCGTGTTGTTTCAGGTTGGACGGCCTTGCGAACAGGAAGCCCTGCAGAAGATCGGCCTCCGTTTGCAGGGCAATGTGAGCCTGGGTGTGGTTCTCGATCCCCTCCAAAAGCACGAGGCTGCCGCTTTCGCGGATCATCTTTACCAGACTCTCCAGCAGCATTCGGGCGCGACTGTTGTTCTCGGCGTTTACCAATAGGCTCCGGTCGAGTTTCACAATGAGCGGATTGATGCGCCACAGGCGCTCAAAATTGGAATCGCCCATACCGAAATCGTCGATAGCGATCTGAAAGCCGTGTGCTTTGGCCTTGAGGATGAATTCCAGAAGTGCGGTCGGGTTGTCGGACGCGGTTTCGACCAGTTCCAGAACCACTTTCTCGGGATCGATTCCGCTACGCTGGCATTGCAGAGCAAGCTTTTCCAGGGAGGCTTCCGGATGGATGCAGGTACCGGGATTGATATTCAGGAACAGCCAGACGGCCTGGGAGCTGGCCGCAAAGTTGTCCAGATGGAGCTGCAACAGGTGCCGATCCAGCTCCGGTGTCTGGTTGTTTTTTTCGGCCTGTTCGAAAAGCGTAAACGGAGAGATGCTCTCATTGTTCTTTCTGACCCGGACCAATGCCTCGTAGCCAACCAGTTTTCGATGGGTTGGGCTCAGGATAGGCTGGTAAACAGAACTGAAATCATAGTCGTCGATGATCTTTGGAGTCCTGGATATTTCGGCTCCGCGATAGATGCGCCGTGGAAGTCGGACTACGCTGCTCATGGTCAGGAACCTTTATAGTGCCAATAATCCAGCCATCCTGGCCCGATGAAAAAGTGTCTGAACAAGGAGACCAAGCGAATTTCGTACCAGACGGCCAAAAATCAAGCGTTTGAAAATGCTTAACCCCGTCAAATAAATGAACATGATTGCCGCTTTCTGCGCTATTGCACCGGATTCGGGCAAATTTTCGGTCGCAACGCCGGCAACGCACCAAAACAGGGTTTCTTGATGCCATCGAAAAGTCAGTTCCGTTTGCTTGGCCAACGCCGGTTCCTGCCGTTTTATCTGACCCAGTTCTCTGGCGCCTTCAACGACAATCTGTTCAAGAACGCGCTGCTGCTGCTGATCACCTTCAGTGCCGGCGGTTTGATGGGGTTGTCGGTGAATGTGGTGGTTAACCTGGCTGCTTTCCTCTTCATATTGCCGTTTTTCCTGTTTTCCGGTATTGCCGGCGAGATGGCGGATCGCTACGAAAAATCCCGGATTATCCGGAATGTGAAGCTGGCGGAAATTGTCATCATGGCCGTTGCCGCACTCGGACTGTGGTTCGGCTGGTACGAGTTGTTGCTGGTTCTGCTGTTCCTGATGGGTACCCAGTCCACGTTCTTCGGTCCGGTGAAATACGCGATCCTGCCCCAGGTGTTGGCGGACGATGAGCTGGTGGGCGGCAATGGCCTGGTTGGTATGGGCACGTTTGTGGCGATCCTTCTGGGCACCATTGCGGCGGGTCTATTGATGGGCTTTGAGATGGCGGCCCGGCTGACGGCGGTTGCCGTTTTTGTCATGGCGGTGTTCGGCTATCTGGCGGCGCGTCAGGTTCCGGTGACCGAATCCGATGGTTCCGGTGTCAATGTCCGTTTTCGCCCGGTGCTCGAAACCTGGAAACTGATGGCTCTGGCGGCCGAGCGCCGGCAGGTGTTGCTGGCGGTGCTGACGATCTCCTGGTTCTGGTTCCTTGGAGCCGCCTATCTGACCCAGTTTCCCAATTTTGCCCGCACCAACCTCCTGGGTGACGAGACCGTGGTGACCCTGTTATTGGCCATGTTCACGATCGGCATTTCTATCGGCTCCATGATGTGCGAGCGACTCACCAAACACCGCATTACCCTGTCACCCGTGCCCTGGGGCGCCCTGGGGCTGAGCCTGTTCGGAATAGACCTGTATTTTGCGGTGCCTGATGATCCCATGGCCTCCACCTGGTGGACCCTGTTGACCGATCCTGTCTATCTGAGGGTTTTGATGGATCTGGTCGGTATCGGGATTTGCGGCGGTCTTTTCATCGTGCCTCTGTACGCCTTTATCCAGCACGAAACGCCACGGACCAAACGTGCCCGTATTATTGCTGCGCTGAATGTCATTAATGCGTTGTTCATGGTGGTGAGTGCCCTGGCCGGAATTGTGGTGCTTGGTGTATTGGAGGTAAGCATTCCGGGGTTTTTCCTCCTGCTCTCGCTCCTGAACGGGT
>NZ_DDOI01000136.1:0-381 GCF_002341575.1 Marinobacter sp. UBA2498
TCGGAACAGGTAGCTCTGGATAGGGAGTAAGGGATATGTTGATTTTGACTCGCCGCGTGGGCGAAACTCTGATGGTCGGCGACGATATCACCGTCACCGTCCTGGGAGTGAAAGGCAATCAGGTGCGCATTGGCGTCAATGCCCCGAAAGAAGTCGCGGTACACCGTGAAGAAATCTACCAGCGGATTCAGTCGGAAAAAGGCTCTGAAGAGCCCGAGCCCGGCAACAGCTGAGAGACAGAAAGCCGTTCAAGGGAAACCTGAACGGCTTTTTTGATGGTGTGGGGAAACGGGCCCGAAAAATCTCGTGTCAACCCTATGAAAACAGAAAAATTATGGTAGTATACGCCCCGTTCTCAAGGAGAGGTGGGTGAGTGGCTGA
>NZ_DDOI01000136.1:485-10022 GCF_002341575.1 Marinobacter sp. UBA2498
CGAATCCCTCCCTCTCCGCCATTTCCTTTTTTGAGGAAAGCGAGACAGGTTGAAGTAGCACTCAACCAAAGCAAGTGATCAATGTGCGGCTGTAGCTCAGCTGGATAGAGTACCTGGCTACGAACCAGGCGGTCGGAGGTTCGAATCCTCCCAGCCGCGCCATCGATCAACCTGCCACAAGTTTTAAGCGGCTGTAGCTCAGCTGGATAGAGTACCTGGCTACGAACCAGGCGGTCGGAGGTTCGAATCCTCCCAGCCGCGCCATATTAAGATCAAGACGCCTCAGTTTGTGAACCTCACAGGCTGAGGCGTTTTGCTTTGTATAGCTGGGAGGATTTGAACCGATAAGAGGTTCGACCGAAACCCACGCAGTGGGTTGAGGAACGCCGGAGCAATGCGACGGCGACCCCGAAGGGGTGAGGGCCAAAGGCCCGAATAATCCTCCCAGCCGTGCCAAATAAAGTCCAAAGCGCCTCAGTTTGTGCACCCCACAGGCTGGGGCGTTTTGCTTTAGCCTTCCAGTCTTGCTCTCCGTCAATTTCCGGTTGATCAATATTTGCACAGCTCCACCCTCCCTGCCTATTCGTTCAGATGTAAGGAAATCGAAATCAAACAGGAGGTTTCACTCATGAGCAAAACAGTAAACGGCGCCTATCGGGATCGCGACCAGGCCAAGAATACCTGGGATGACTTGATTGCGACCGGCATTCCCCGGGATAACATCTACATCGACGAAGACGCCAAGCTGGTCAAGGTCATCGTGCCTGCAGAGACCGAACGTGAGGTCAGGGAAATTTTTGACCGTCACGGGCTGCAATGAACGACCAGATTCCGTCATCAGGGAAAGGAGTGAGGGCATGAGCGGCAAAGACAGTGTTGCAGCTGGCCACGGACGGGATGACCGGCTTCTCAAAGAAGAGATTCACGATCCATACGTAGCCAGATCCAAGCCCAAGGAGCCAGCGATATGCTCCGAGTGCGGTGCAGCTTTCCATAAAGGGCGCTGGCAGTGGGCAACGCCACCCGCAGGCGAGCTTAACGAGCTTATGTGTCCGGCTTGTGAGCGAATCCGGGATAATATGCCAGCTGGAATACTGACTCTCTCCGGGGGCTTTCTGGGTAAGCATCGAGATGCAATCCTGAAACTCATCCACAACAAGGTCGAGGAAGAAAAGCTCGAGCACCCGATGAAACGTCTTATGAGTGTGGAAGACGGTCCAGAGGGAGAGCTGGTGGTGAAATTCACCGATCTGCATCTACCCCGGGGCACCGGGGAGGCTATTGAGCGAGCGTACGACGGTAATCTGGACATCCAGTACACCAAGGAATCGAACCTCGTTCGGGTGTACTGGAATCGGGATGATTAGGCAGCAGGCTGTTCAATTACAGCCTGAAACGTGAAACAAGGTTCTGCAGGTCGCTGCCCAGCCTTGCCAGTTCGCTGCTCGAGCTGGCGGTCTGGTTCGATGAGGCGGCGGACTGATCCGTAACATCCCGAATGCTGGTAATGTTCTGGTTGATTTCCTCGGCCACCGAAGTCTGTTGTTCGGAAGCTGTGGCAATCTGACTGTTGTACTGTTTGATCTCCTCTACAGCACGGGCAATGCGCTCAATGGTCGTTCCGGTTGCCGTGGCACGTTCAAGGGTGTTCGAGGCCATGGTGGTGCTGGACTCCATCGCGGACACCGAGTCACCGGCGCTGTTCTGAAGTGACGTTACCAGAGTCTCGATTTCCTGGGCCGATGATTGTGTCCGCTGTGCGAGAGAGCGCACCTCGTCGGCCACCACGGCAAAGCCGCGACCCTGCTCACCAGCCCGCGCTGCCTCGATAGCGGCGTTCAGCGCCAGCAGGTTGGTCTGGTCGGCAACCTTCCGGATCACATCGACCACATCGGCGATGGTTGAGCTGCGGCTTTCCAGCTCTTCGATCACCTCGTTCACCTTCTGAACCGACCTGGCCAGCGACCGGATGCTCCTCACGCTTCCGTGCAATACCTGCTCGCCACTCCGGCTTTTTTCCATGGCACTGCGTGCGGCATCAGCAACCTGCTGGGTGTTCCGTGAGATTTCCTCGGAGGTGGCGGACATTTCTTCGGTCGCCGCCGCCACTTGCTCAATCTGTTGCTGCTGGTTCTTCACCTGGCTGGCGTTCTGACCGGCCGTAGAGCTGGTCTCTTCCGTGGCAGTGGCCAGCTGGACGCTGGATTTGTCGATGTGGAGCAGGGCATTGCCAAAGCGTCCGAACAGCTCGTTAATGGCCTTGCCAATGGTGCCCACCTCATCATGGCTGGAGATTTCAATCTCGCGGGTCAGGTCCTTGTTGTCCATGGCGAACCGGACAGCACTCAGCAGGCTGCCAACCTGTTGGTTGATGGCCCTGATAATGAACAGCATCAGTACCAGAACGATAAGGATTGAACCTGCGGCAATTCCCGACGCAGCGACCAGATCATTACGGGCATCGGTAACACCGTGTTCCACCAGTGAGCTTAGCTCTTCCAGTATGGACTGACGGATCCCGTTCAGACCCTCAATTCGATCGGTTGTGGTTGTAAACCACTCGGAAGCCTCCAGGGCATACATGCCCGATGGGCTGCTGAAAAGGGTTTGGCGCTTCTCTTCCAGCGATTGGCTTGCGAGTGTGTTCAATCCTTTTTTCAGGTTTTCGCGCAGTTCTGAGCCGGAAGCAAACATGGCGAGTGCCTGATTGAAGTAGCCGTCCTGCTGCCCGGCGAGGCCTGCGATTCTGCGCAGAGTTGGCAAATCAAATTCGCCACTGCGAATCAGTGAGGCGCCGATTGCACGCTCCCGACCCGCCATCTCGGCCACTTCGGCGAGTGCATAGTAGGCATTAACTTCCCGGGTCAGTTCGGGATCGGTGGAACCGCGGATAATAAGCGGAATTCGGTCCACCAGTCCCATGATCAGAGTGGTGTAGCGGGTGGCTGAATCACCCGCTGCGATACTACGGCTATCCACCGCGCGGCGCAGGGAATCGAGATTATCCAGGCCCTGGCGGACAGATTGTATGCTCGCCTCCACGCTGCTCTCAAAGCTGGCATCTGCCATGAGCGAGTTGATCCCCTGGTGATAGGCAGAGATACGGACGTCAGTTTGCCGCCGTTGCTCGGCCAGATCCCGTTCAGCTTGCCGGGCAGCATCAGTTCCCGGTTCGCTGGCAAAGAAGACGGCAGACCGGCCTCGCTCTTTCTGCAGTGTTTCGGTCAGGGGATCGCCGGTTTCGGCGAGTTCTACCATGGAACGCAACTGGCGCATGTCGCTCAGTTCGCCATAGTTCAGAACAATGCTTTCAATCGCAAAATAAAGAATAACAAGCAGAGCCGGAACCACCAGAGTGGTCAGTTTGCCCCGCATGGAGAGGTTGTTGATGAGGTTCATGGCGGCGCCTTATTTGTCTGGTTAATGCCAGTATTATCCCTGGCTATGGGGAGCGCTTTCTATCGCCGTGAGGGGGTAGCTGAAGGGGTAGTTTCGGACGTGTAAGTTGTTGTTATTGTTTGTTAACAACTTGATATGGTTGACAAAAAATGGAGGTGAGTAAGAGTACGCAGAGTACCACTCACGAGGTAGTTTCCATCGCTGGCCTGTCTGTGACAGCGCGTGGAGACAACTTGGGGTAGGTTTTATACAAAAAGCCATTCCGACCTGTGCTGACAATGGTCAAGGCAGTTACTGCGTAAGTGACGGTAAGGTAAAGGCATTCTTGCAGTGGAGAATGTCATGGAACTCGTTTGCCCGGCCGGTAGCCTTCCGGCTCTGAAAACCGCCGTCGATAACGGCGCCAACGCCGTGTATTTCGGTTTTAAAGACAGCACCAATGCCCGCCAGTTTGCCGGCCTGAACTTCAATGAAAAACGCGCCGCTGAAGGGATTGAATACGCCCACCTCCGGGGCGCGAGAGTTTTCTGTGCCATCAATACCTACCCGCAGCCAGACGGTTGGGAGCAATGGAAGGGGGCAGTAGACCGCGCAGCAAGTCTCGGCGTGGACGCCATTATTCTGGCCGATATGGGCCTGCTGGATTATGCCGCCAACCGATACCCGCACATCCCCCGGCACCTGTCGGTTCAGGGATCTGCCACCAGCCACGAAGCGCTCTCCTTCTACAAGGACAACTTCGATATCCGCCGGGCCGTGCTGCCCCGGGTTCTGTCACTGGACCAGGTGCGCGGTGTGGCCAAATACAGCCCGGTCGAACTGGAAGTATTTGCCTTCGGTAGCCTGTGCATCATGGCCGAGGGCCGCTGCTACCTGTCTTCCTACCTGACCGATGAGTCCCCCAACACCCGTGGCGCCTGCTCTCCCGCCAAGGCGGTCCGCTGGCAGGAGACTCCGAACGGGCTTGAATCGCGCCTTAATGATGTCCTGATTGACCGTTATGGCCAGGGCGAACCCGCCGGCTACCCGACTCTGTGCAAAGGCCGTTTTGAGGTTGAGGGTTATGTTTATCACGCCATTGAGGAGCCGGTGAGCCTGAACACCCTGGACCTGTTGCCAGAACTTCAGGCACTGGGTATCGGTGCCGTGAAGATTGAAGGTCGCCAGCGTAGCCCGGCCTACATCGCAGATGTAGCCAGAACCTGGCGCCATGCCCTGGACAATCTTGAAGCCGGCACCGAGGGCTTTACTGTTGAACCTCAATGGCAGCAGACGCTGGCGGGGCTTTCCGAGGGCGGCCTGACCACACTGGGCGCCTACTATCGCAAATGGAAATAGGGTTTCACCATCCATGCTGAAGTTATCCTTGGGGCCGATCCTGTGGTTCTGGTCCAGGCAGACCGTTTTCGATTTCTATGCCAATGCCGCCGAGTGGCCGGTGGATACCATCTATCTGGGTGAGGTGGTGTGCTCCCGCCGGCGGGAACTGAAACCGGATGACTGGCTGGATCTGGCCCGTGATCTGAAAGCCTGTGGCAAGAATGTGGTGCTCTCCACGCTCACGCTGATTGAGTCGGAGGCCGATTTGCGTCGCCTGCGCCGGTTCTGTGAGCAGAATGAATTCCTGGTGGAAGCCAACGACCAGAGCGCCCTGCAGGTAGCCATCCGGAATAAGATACCGTTTGTCACCGGCCCGTCCATGAACATCTACAACACCGCTACCCTGAAAATCCTGACAAAGCAGGGCTTACAGGGCTGGAACCTGCCTGTAGAACTGGGCAAGGAAACCCTGGAGCAGCTAATCATAGAGCTGCAGCAGGAAGGACTGGATCTTCCCGCCGAAGTGTTCTCCTGGGGTTTCCTGCCGTTGGCCTGGTCCTCCCGCTGCTTTACCGCGCGCCATTACAACCTGCCCAAAGACAACTGCGAGTTCCGCTGCCTGCAGCACCCGGACGGCATGGAGTTGCGCTCCCGGGAAAGCCAGGAGCTGTTCCGCATCAACGGAATTTCCACCCTGTCTGGCTCCCGTTACGATCTGATGAGGGAGCTGCCGGATATGGAGCGTATGGGGGTAAGCACGGTGCGCCTGAGCCCGGAATATCTGGGCATGGAGGCGGTGGTCAGACGCTTTGATCAGGTCCGCCGGGGCGAGCTGCCGGCCTCCGACCCGCTGCAGTTGGTGGAGGCACCACCGTGTAACGGGTACTGGTATGGCAGGCCGGGGATGGACCTGATCCCGACTTGATATAGATAAACCGCCCCTGCGACTTTTGCTGGTTTTTGTTAGCGTCGTTTGCTGAGATTGCTCTATATCCCGAGTTTTATTCTCTGGAAAATCCGGGAGGAATGCGCTTATGGATATCCGACTGAAACGCGCTTATGCAGAACCCTCAACCTCAGATGGCCCACGGCTGCTTGTTGACCGTATCTGGCCTCGGGGAGTGGCCAAAGAAGATGCGGATATAGCTCACTGGCTGAAGGGTCTGGCGCCGTCAACTGAACTGCGCAAGTGGTTCGGTCACGATCCCGAAAAATGGCCGGAGTTTCGGGAGCGGTACCTTGAAGAGCTGACATCAGGTGATGCCAGCGAGGATCTTGAGGCACTTAAGAAGCTGCTTGAGCAACATGACCGCATAACGCTCGTGTTTGCTGCGAAGGATACCGAGCACAACAATGCTGTGGCGCTCCGGGATTATATTTTGAATGACCAACTCTGAATCATTGGAGAATGGCGGCCCGTTGGGCCGTCCAGATTGCTGAAAACGCTCGCACCTTCTTGGTCTGTCGGCGAACCTTATTCCTGGCTGAGCGCTTCCTGAGCCCACTGCCAAGCGGCAACCGTCGCCGGAAAGCCTATCGAATTCATGCCCAGCACCAGCGCGTGCTCGATTTCCTCACGTGTGAGGCCCAGTTCCAGACTACGACGAATGTGGGACTTCAACGCGGATTCGCGACCCGCACCAACGCAAACGCCGAGCTTTACCAAAGCGCGCATTTTTTCATCCAGAGGGCCAGCATCGGCGAGGGCTTTACCAAGCTGTTTATGCGCTTGTTGCAGCTCTGGAAACCGTTCGCTGAAGGCAACGAAAGTTTTGGGGAGTTCGCTGTCGTGTTTATTCATTTGATTGCCTCGTTTGCGGGTTCCGCCAAGCCTCCGTGGTCGGTTTCACCGGTGAAGAGATTCTGATATTAAACGAAAACCTTACCTGACATTGCAGGATTATAGAATCGGTAAATGCATTCAGATAATGCAGCCTCTGCCGTATCCAGGCGTCAATAGCGTCAGTTTGCACATGCTAATCGACCAACTATTCGTGTTGGCGGCTTATTTGCAATTTTTCAGAGAAATTACCAGTGTTCAGCGAGATTAGGCTGCGGCTTCTACTCGGTCCCGCCCATTGGCTTTGGCCTTGAACAACGCCATATCCGCTCGCATTAAAGCTTGGCACGGCAGCTCATTGGGGGAAACTTCAGCAACCCCCAGACTAATCGTCTGATGGCCGACCAGGGGAAACGACATTTCCTTAATCCTTTTTCGCAAAGCATCTGCCAAAAGCAGAGCGCCCCAGAGGCTCACGCCAGCAGCATTGGCCCAGACAATGTTGAGATGTTGTATATCAAAAACCCAGAGTGGGGTTTGTAATCGGTCAGCCACCAAAGTGGGTGGTTGTAACGTCCTGTGGGAGTTTTGGGATAGGCTGTTCATCGGTTCAACGAGATTGAGTTCCAGAGTTTGCTGTTTAATTTTCGCCCACTATCAGCGTCGTTGCGATACCCATAACAGGTCCACCTAATCATGGGTAAGTGCAGACTTAACTGACTAGTCGCGCTGAACGATTCGGCAGGTTGTTGTCTGCGTCTTGCGCTATTCTGTGACTACCGGCTTTTCGATAGAGGTGATATCAGTTGGCGAAATCACAGTTTGACGGATCAACGACTTTCGAGATTTTTCCCTGGAACAGGAATTTTGAGACCGGGTTTGGGGATATTGATGATCAGCATAAAGCCCTGGTGGAGATTCTGAATCGACTAGCGTGGCATTTTGCCTCAGATGCTTCGGAAATGACGGCAGATCGGGTAATGGACGAACTGCTGTCTTATGCATCCTATCACTTCCAGTTTGAAGAGCAGATCTGGGATCGCGCCCTGGGCGATTCGGAAATGGCCAAGAATCACCACGACAACCACCAAATGTTTTTTGCGCGAATTCAGATGCTCAAGCAAGGGCCTGGATCCCACGAAGAAAAACTGACCGAGCTATTTGACTATCTTACCAAGTGGCTGGCTTTTCATATTCTTGAATCAGACCGACGTATGGCGCTTACCATTCGGGCGATGGATCAGGGGCTAACGGTCGGAGAGGCGAGCGAGAAGGTGGATTCCGAGTTGAGCGGTTCCATTTCTGTGCTGGTCAGCGCGCTGCTCGAAATCTATGGCAAATTGTCTGCAAGCACCATTCAGTTGATGCGGGAAAAAATGGCGCGACTGCGAACCGAAGATGAACTGCACCGTCTTCAGCAAGAGCAAATAAAGGAGGCCTTGGATAATCAGGCCAGCGAATATCAAATACAACTGGAAGCGCTCGCATTTGAGGATCCGTTGACAGGCTTGTTAAACAGAAATGGAATCGTTCAAGCACTCAGGAAGCAGTTACAAGGAATAGGTCAGAGTGGGTCGGGCTGGTCGGGTGCTGTGGTTGCTATTGATCTTGATGATTTTGTGATGATCAATGCCACGCTCGGCGAAGACACCGCCGATTATTTCCTCAAGCTTCTCACGCGACGTTGGCTTGATTCAATCCCGTCGGGAGCCCGCCTCGCCCGAACAGGGGGCGATGAGTTTATACTGCTACTACCAGATACGAGCGAAATAGAATCCACGCTCGAAGCTCTGCGCCTATCGGGCCTGCAGGCCTTTCATCTGAATGATCAGCAAGTGATCGTCGAATTCACGGCCGGTATCGTGTTTGTCGTGGAGCAGACGGTTTCGGATGCTGATAGTCTGCTTCGCAAAGCGAACCAGACACTGTTCCTTGCCAAGCACGAAGCGAAAGGCGACTGGCTATATCTGGATGCTGAAGAACAGGGCCGTTACCGTGCCAGAGAGATAATTCTGTCAGGAATCCGTGAGGCCCTTACCAGAAACAATTTCCGGCTCCTGTATCAGCCCAAAGTTAACCTGCGAACGGGCGAGATCGTCGGGGCTGAGGCGCTGATACGCTGGCAACACCCGGACAAAGGGTTGATGTCTCCGGGCAAGTTTCTGCCGGCAATTGAACACCACAATCTGAGCATCTCAGTTGGGGAGTGGGTTCTGCGGGAATCGCTGCGGCAAATGCAACGTTGGGATCAGCAGAACCTCGAACTGAAGGTGAGCGTTAACATTGCTGCCTTGCATCTGCAGTCCGAGGCGTTTCCTGAGACCCTGGCAAATATTCTCAAGGAATTTCCGGACATCAATCCCTCTCGACTGGATCTTGAGATTCTTGAATCCGCAACGCTGGGTGATCTGGGGCAGGCCGTGGCTACCATCTCAGCGTGCCAGGCTCTGGGTGTGGTTTTCTCACTCGATGATTTTGGAACCGGCTACTCTTCATTGTCGTATCTTAAACAGCTGCCAGTAGAAACTCTGAAACTCGACAGGGAATTCGTTTCTGGCGCCGAAAATGATCTGGAAAACCACTCGATACTCCGGAGTGTTATCGAGTTGTCCCGGGTATTTCGCAAACAATTTATTGCGGAAGGTGTGGAGACGGTTCGTCAGGGTGAAATCTTGCTGGAGCTTGGTTGTGAGGTCGCACAGGGCTATGCCATCTCGCCGCCAATGGAGCCCGAAAAGCTGCCAGCATGGGTTGCCAGTTGGCGGCCCTTTCCCGAATGGCTAAAACATCGCTAACGCAAGAGAGCTATTGCCGCAACAGATTTCGCAGACTGAGACACCACTCCAGGCTATCCAGCAGGTTTTTTACGCCCAGGCCCAGCTCCGTGTCACCTTCGATAACCAGCTTGCGCTGGAAAAACAGCTGATCTGGGTCCTGTCGACGTTCTGCCAGGGTTCTGAAGGCGGTCAGCGAGCCCCGGATGGTTGCCTCCCCGGGGCCGTCGATCACCCTGAGTCGGCCGGCCCAGAAGCCAATGG
>NZ_DDOI01000136.1:10096-13564 GCF_002341575.1 Marinobacter sp. UBA2498
CGGCCCAGAAGCCAATGGTGATACCGGGTTGTCCGCCATTCACCTCCAGGCGAATACGGCGGCCTTCGAAGTCATCGAATTCTCCGTCATCGATTGCCTGGGCAAAGATGCGATTAAGCGGCGCTTCTGCAGCCAGCTGCTTCAGGGGCACCGGGATTCGGCGATCAATAGCGCCTAGCATGGGCACGGGGGAGGGCAGGTACTCCCGAAGGACCGAAAGCGTTTGCCCCACGAGGGGAGAGTTCAGGGAGGTGATGGAAGCTAGTGGAAAAGCCATGCTTTACTCCGGGCGGTCAGTAACCGGCCTAGAGTAAAGCAAAGTGCTCTGGAACGATTTGATATAACTCAGCCCTTGTGCAGGCCTTCTTCCACCGCCCAGACGGCCACTTCCACCCGTGAGCGCAGGTTCAGTTTCTTCAGCAGGTGTTTCACATGGACCTTGACGGTGCCGTCGCTGATGTCGAGCTTGCGACCAATCATCTTGTTGGAGAGGCCCTCGGCAATCAGGCGCAGAATATCCTTCTCCCGCGGCGTCAGGCTGTCGAAATCCGGGCGTGATGCCTGCTGGGGCTTGTTGGAGCGCAATGCCTCTGCCAACAGCGTGGTCAGTCGGTCACTGATCACCATTTTGCCGACCGCCGCCTGATGGAGCTGGTTGATCATGTCTTCCGGTTCCATGTCCTTCAGCAGGTAGCCGTCCGCACCGGCCCGGAGTGCCGCCACCACGTCATCCTCCTGGTCCGACACGGTGAACATCACAATGCGGGAGCTGATGTTCTGTTCCCGAAGTCTTCTGAGCGCTTCGATGCCGTCCATTTCGGGCATGTTCAGGTCCATCAGGATCAGGTCGGGCTCCAGTTCGGTGGCCAGCCGGACGCCGTCGGCAGCGTTACTGGCCTCCCCGGCCACGCTCATATCGTCTTCCATATCGATCAACTGTTTGATGCCCTGGCGAAGAAGCGGGTGATCGTCGATCAACAGAATACTTGCGGGTGACTCAGACATCGGGTTCTCTCTTTTGGTCAGGCATTTGATGCTTCTGTGGGAATCAGGTTTCGGCTTTTGGGAACAAATCCCAGGGTGACTTCCACACCCCCTTCATCCCGGTTGCTTACTTCGACCTTGCCGCCCAGGGTCCGGGCGCGGTCCTGCATGATGATCAGGCCATAATGATTGACGGGCTGGTCGCTACCGGGCAGGCCCTTGCCATTATCCCGGATCCGCACCCGTACTTGTGGCGATTCGAACAGAACATCCACGGTTATGTCCGTGGCATCTGCGTGTTTGACCGCGTTGGCCAGGCCTTCCCTCACAATCTGCAGGGTATGGATCTCTTCATTTGGCGACAGGGTCTGGGGCGGCAGATTGTACTGCAGCCCAACCGGCTTACCCAGCCGCTCGGAAAATTCTTCAATGGTCTTCTGCAGGGCAGTAGCAAGATCCGGCGTGTCCAGCTT
The DNA here is from genome assembly GCF_002341575.1 of Marinobacter sp. UBA2498. Lineage (NCBI taxonomy): Bacteria > Pseudomonadati > Pseudomonadota > Gammaproteobacteria > Pseudomonadales > Marinobacteraceae > Marinobacter > Marinobacter sp. UBA2498. Next base: position 11,554 of record NZ_DDOI01000136.1, read on the forward strand.
CAGCCTGAACGTCGCCAGCAGCTCCCGCAACTGGCGATAGGCACTGTTCAGGCCGGTACTGAGTTCGTCGAGAATCGCCTCGTGAGTTTTTTGTTGCTCGCCGTCGATGTTAAGGCGGCGCAACCGGGCAACCTGCATTTTCAGGTATGAAAGTGACTGTGCCAGGGAATCATGAAGTTCCCGGGCGATCACTGTGCGTTCTTCAGCAAGCGTCTGCTGCTGCTCCTCGGTAATCTGCCGTTCCAGGAAAATGGCCGTGGCCAGCTGGTCGCTGAGGGTTTCCAACAGCCGCCGGGAGGTTTTCGAAAGACCTTCCTCAGCCGGGTACCAGACCTCCAGTGTACCCAGCAGCTGTCCGGGGGTACGGATCGGTAGCAGGAGCCGCCGACCGTCGTTGGATTCCACGGGAAGCTCGTCATAGGCCTCTGGCGTCACCAGGCAGGCATTGCAGTGGTGATCACGGCAGTAGAAGGGCCGTTCCCGGCTGGCGGTCGTGATTGCTTGAATTGGCTCTGAGGATTCCTTGTCATGGAGATAGAGGCGGATCGGGCCAATGCCCAGTAGCTGCTCAAGCTCCTGAAGCATGGGAATCGCCCCATTGCACAGGTCGTGTTTGGCAAACAGGTCCCGGCTTGCGGAATGCAGGAGTTGAAGGGCCGCGTGGCTCCTTTCAAGCTCTTCCGTTTTCAGGCGGGCCCTTTCTTCCAGCTCGTAATAGGTCAGTGCCAGCTCGCTGGTCATCTGGTCAAAGGCCTGGCCAAGTTGTGCCAGCTCGTCGGAGCCGCTCAGGTTGGCCTTACGGGAAAAGTCCTGGTCGCCCACGGCGATGGCGATGCTGACCAGCTTGCGCAGTGGCCGCAAAATACGGTTTTTCAGATCGATGAACAGCGCCACGATGATAAGAATGGAAAAAGCCAGGCTGATGATCTGAATCAGGTGCAGCAGGTCAATACGGGCTTCGGTTCGCTGTTCCAGCATATTGACCAGCTGGTCTACGTTATCAACGTACTGCTGTGTTGAGGCCAGCATGGTCTCGGAAACAGGCGTGCCCTCGTCATGTTCCTGCAGGGCAGGCCGAAGCGTGGTTTGCCAGGATTCCAGAATGGCCTGGTACTGGGCGCCGAGCGGATGGTCATGGCTTTCGGGGATGGCCTTGGTGATGCTGGCGTCAGCCAGCTTGGTATCGTAGCGCTCCAGCATCTGCCCGATTGAGTCCTGCCCGGATTCTGGCGCAGCAGGCCCCGCGCTCCGGGCAAGCAACTGGAAGGCCCCCATGCGTAGCGCCCCCGCCAGATTAATTGCGGTGGCATTGCCTTCGATGCTTTTGGACACCGCAAGCGTGGTCGCCATGCTGACAAGGGCTGTCACCACCACGGCGCCTACAACGATGGCGATTCGGTTTACAAGCGGGCTTCTGGGCTTCATTCAGTCTCTTGCGCATTAATGCGTGTGACGGGTCAGGGTGAATTATGCCCCGCACCGGGATTCCGTGATACCTCCTTGAGGATAGTCAATTACCCCAATGGTTGGTAACCCATCATAATCTTTGACCCTTTTGTGATCAAAAGATGAAACTGAAAAACAGGTTTCCAGAAGAGCGACAGTAATGAAGTCCGAAACGGATCGTGCAGATGACCGGCTGGCGTCATTGGCAGTGGTATTGCCGTTGGCGGTGGCGGGCTTCGTTGTCGCCGCCGGGTGCTGGACCCTTTTTGCGGTGGCCGGGGTCCATCTGCGTTCGGAACTGGATCTCAGCGACTTGCAGTTTGGATTCCTACTGGCGATGCCCATGGCGGTAGGCGCGGCCCTGGCAGTCCCAGCGGGCCTGGCAGCGCAGAAATTCGGTGCCCGCCGGATCATGCTGAGCTGTCTGGCCGGGCTGGCAGCCTGCATGGTGATACTACTGACCACCGATACCTTCCCCGGCTATCTGATTGCCGCCGGCGGCCTCGGCCTGGTCGTCCGTGTACGGGCCAGTCAGAACCGGCCGCCCGGCACGCGCCGCTTCGAT
>NZ_DDOI01000136.1:13574-16464 GCF_002341575.1 Marinobacter sp. UBA2498
TGGCTGGCGGTTTCTACAGTGCCGGGCTGCAGTTCGTGACGGGGCACTGTGAATCCAGGCGCCTGGGCCTTGTGCTGGGGGTGTTTGGCGCTGGTGTGACCGGCGCCGGATTCAACTACTACCTGGTGCCACTGTTCCACGAGGCCTTTTCCTGGCACGGGGTTCCGCTGGCCTATCTGATCGTGCTGGTGCTGGTGCTTGCGCTGCTGTTGATGCTCACCGACCCGGAAGACGCCGAGGCGGACCCCAACGCCGAAACGTCAGTCCGGGTGCTGCTACACCGAATGCAGACGAGGCGGGCCGGCCAGCTTTGTGGCTATTTTGGCGTTGTCGCCGGCAGCTTCTTCGCGTTGGCCTTGTGGCTGCCGGACTACCTGTCTTCACAGTTCGATCTGTCAGTGGATTCCGGAGCGCGGCTGGCGCAATGGTTTGTGATTCCCGGGGCCCTGGCCCAGATTGTGGGAGGCGGATTTGCCGATCGGTTCGGCAGTGCAAGGGTTGTCAGCCGAGCACTGATGGTCTGTCTGATGGCGCTGTTTGTTTTGTCCTACCCACCCATGACCCTGTTTATCCAGGGCGTTGACGCCACTATCCGGGTTGAATTTGCCCTGCCCATGCAACTGGAGGGTGTGTTTGTCGTCACGCTCGGGCTGGCCATGGGCTGCACCATGGGTAGCCTCCAGCGGCTGGTTATTGTGGAAAATCGTTCGGTGGCGGCCTTTGTTGCCGGGTTGCTGCTGGTGAGCGCCTGTTCCGTAGCCTTTGTGCTGCCGGTGATTTTCAGCAGCGTTAACCACTGGCTGGGTATCCGCAGTGCGGTCTTCATGATTCTCTTCCTGCTGCTTGTGGGCTGTCTTTTCCTGTTTGCCCGGGAAAGTCGCCGGCACGAGCGTGAACACCTACTCCACCCGGGGATATAAGCCGCCTACCACCAGGGTGGTAGAAGCGGGTTATGAGGTAGTAACCACGCAGATTTTGCGGTTTTTCTCACACACAATGGTCTCAAATCGGAGAAACGATCCGGCAGACGGAGAGAGAGACCATGAGTCATTTGATCGATAAACTGAATTACTTCAGGAAGAAGCGCGAGCCGTTCGCCAACGGCCATGGCGAAACCCACGAAGTCAGTCGCGAGTGGGAAGACAGCTACCGCCAGCGCTGGCAGCACGACAAGATCGTGCGTTCCACCCACGGCGTAAACTGCACCGGCTCCTGCAGCTGGAAGATTTACGTCAAGAACGGCCTGGTTACCTGGGAAACCCAGCAAACCGATTACCCCCGTACCCGTCCGGATCTGCCCAACCACGAGCCACGCGGCTGCCCCCGTGGTGCCAGCTATTCCTGGTACATGTACAGCGCCAACCGCCTCAAATACCCTCTGATGCGCAAGCATCTGATGAAGCTTTGGCGTGCCGCGCGCATGCAGTTCAATGATCCGGTGGAGGCCTGGGCTTCTATCGTGGAAGACCCCAAGAAAACCGCTGAGTACAAGCCCCGCCGTGGCATGGGCGGGTTCGTGCGCTCAAGCTGGGATGAAGTCAACGAGCTGATTGGCGCCTCCAACGTTTACACCGCCAAAAAGCATGGCCCAGACCGCATCATCGGCTTCTCGCCGATTCCTGCCATGTCCATGGTCTCCTACGCAGCCGGCAGCCGTTACCTGTCCATGATCGGTGGCGTCTGCATGAGCTTCTACGACTGGTACTGCGACCTGCCGCCGGCCTCCCCGCAAACCTGGGGTGAGCAGACCGACGTGCCTGAATCCGCAGACTGGTACAACTCCGGCTATATCATTGCCTGGGGCTCCAACGTACCCCAGACCCGTACCCCGGACGCCCACTTCTTTACCGAAGTTCGCTACAAGGGCACCAAGACCGTCGCCATTACTCCGGATTACGCCGAAGTCTCCAAGCTGTCCGACGAGTGGATGAACCCCAAGCAGGGCACCGATGCCGCTCTGGGCATGGCCATGGGCCACGTGATCCTGAAAGAGTTCCACGTCGACAACCCCAGTGAGTACTTCACCGACTACGTGCGTCGCTACACCGACATGCCTTACCTGGTCATGCTGGAAGAGAAGGATGACGGCAGCTTCGTGCCGGGCCGCTTCCTGCGCGCCAGTGACCTGGTGGACGGGCTGGGTGAAGAAAACAACCCCGAGTGGAAAACCATCGCGATCGATGAGGCCTCCGGTGAGCTGACGGCGCCCAATGGTTCCATTGGCTACCGCTGGGGCGAAAAGGGCAAGTGGAACCTGAAGCAAACCGCCAAGGGCTCCGACGTCAACCTGCAGCTGTCCATGGTCGAGAAGCACGATGAAGTTGTGGACGTCGCCTTCCCGTACTTCGGTGGTATCGAGCACGACCACTTCAAGCACGTGGAAATCAAGGACATCCTCAAGCACAAGCTGGGTACCCGCAAGGTGCAGCTGGCGGACGGCTCCGAAGGGCGCGTGGTCACCGTTTACGACCTGATGGTGGCCAACTACGGCATCAGCCGTGGCCTGGGCGAGGACGACGGTGCTACCTCCTACGACGAAGTGAAGCCCTATACCCCGGCCTGGCAGGAAAAGATCACCGGCGTCCCCGCCGACAAAGTGATCCGCATTGCCCGTGAGTTTGCCGACAACGCCGACAAGACCAAGGGCCGTTCCATGGTCATCGTGGGTGCCGGTATGAACCACTGGTACCACATGGACATGAACTACCGCGGCCTGATCAACATGCTGATCATGTGTGGCTGTATCGGCCAGAGCGGTGGCGGTTGGGCTCACTATGTAGGCCAGGAAAAGCTGCGTCCGCAGACCGGCTGGCAGCCCCTGGCCTTTGGTCTGGACTGGCAGCGTCCGCCCCGGCATATGAACTCCACCTCCTTCTTCTACGCCCACTCC
>NZ_DDOI01000136.1:16622-17015 GCF_002341575.1 Marinobacter sp. UBA2498
GCAGCCTGATTGACTACAACGTGCGCGCCGAGCGCATGGGCTGGCTGCCGTCTGCCCCGCAGCTCAACCGCAACCCGCTGGGTATTGCTGCCGAGGCAGAAAAAGCCGGAATGGAAGTGTCGGACTATGTGGCGCAGTCCATGAAAGACGGCTCCCTGGCGTTTGCCAGTGAGGATCCGGAAGCGCCCCAGAACCATCCGCGCAATATGTTTATCTGGCGATCCAACCTGCTGGGGTCCTCCGGTAAGGGCCACGAGTACATGCTCAAGTACCTGCTGGGTACCAAGAGCGGCCTGCAGGGCAAGGATCTGGGCCACGAAGGTGGCGCCAAGCCGAAAGAGGTCAAATGGCATGACGAAGCGCCGGAAGGCAAACTCGACCTGCTGGTGACCC
>NZ_DDOI01000136.1:17133-24133 GCF_002341575.1 Marinobacter sp. UBA2498
AACTCGACCTGCTGGTGACCCTTGACTTCCGCATGTCCACCACCTGTCTGTATTCAGACATCGTTCTGCCGACGGCCACCTGGTACGAGAAGAACGATCTGAATACCTCCGACATGCACCCGTTCATCCACCCGCTGACCGCCGCTACCGATCCGGCCTGGGAAGCGCGCAGTGACTGGGAGATCTACAAGGGCATCGCCAAGGCGTTCTCCAAAGCCACCGAAGGCCACCTGGGTGTCGAGAAAGACGTGGTTACCCTGCCGCTGCTGCACGACGCTCCGGCCGAGCTGGGCCAGCCGTTCGATGTGAAGGATTGGAAGCGGGGCGAGTGCGACCTGATCCCGGGCAAGACCGCGCCCAACTTCATCACCGTTGAGCGGGACTACCCGAACACCTACGCGCGCTTCACTTCGCTTGGTCCTTTGATGGACAAGCTGGGTAACGGTGGCAAGGGCATCAACTGGAACACCGAGAAAGAAGTGACGTTCCTGGGTGACCTGAACTACAAGCACATCGACGGAGCCAACGCCGGCCGTCCGAAGATTGAAAGCGCCATTGATGCCGCGGAAGTGATCCTGACCCTGGCCCCGGAAACCAACGGCCAGGTTGCGGTGAAAGCCTGGGCTGCGTTGTCAGAAATGACCGGTCTGGACCACACCCATCTGGCGAAGAACAAGGAAGAGGAGAAGATCCGCTTCCGGGACATCGTGGCGCAGCCGCGCAAGATCATCTCCAGCCCAACCTGGTCTGGTCTTGAAGACGAGCATGTCTCCTACAACGCGGGTTACACCAACGTCCATGAGCTGATCCCCTGGCGCACCCTGACTGGTCGTCAGCAGTTCTACCAGGACCACGAGTGGATGCGCGCCTTCGGCGAGAGCCTGCTTGTGTATCGCCCGCCGATCAACACCAAGACGGTCAGCAGCATGATCAACCAGCGCAGCAACGGCAACGCCGAGAAAGCGCTGAACTGGATCACGCCGCACCAGAAGTGGGGTATCCACAGCACCTACAGCGACAACCTGTTGATGCTCACCCTGTCCCGCGGTGGCCCGATTGTGTGGCTGAGTGAGGACGACGCCAAAGAACTGGCCATTGAGGACAACGACTGGATCGAGCTGTTCAACGCCAATGGCGCCATTGCAGCCCGGGCGGTTGTGAGTCAGCGGGTGATGCCCGGCATGGTGATGATGTACCACGCCCAGGAGCGGATCGTGAACATTCCGGGCTCGGAAATCACCGGTACCCGTGGCGGTATCCACAACTCGGTCACCCGGGTGTGCCCGAAGCCGACCCACATGATCGGCGGCTACGCCCAGTATTCCTACGGCTTCAACTACTACGGAACCGTAGGTTCCAACCGCGACGAATTCGTGGTGGTTCGCAAGATGCACAACGTCGACTGGCTCGACGGTGAAGGCAATGACACTGTTCAGGAGGCTGTAAAATGAAGATCCGTTCCCAAGTCGGCATGGTGCTGAACCTGGACAAGTGCATCGGTTGCCACACCTGTTCAGTCACCTGCAAAAACGTATGGACCAGCCGTGAAGGCATGGAATACGCCTGGTTCAACAACGTCGAGACCAAGCCCGGTATCGGCTACCCGAAAGAGTGGGAGAACCAGGACAAGTGGAAGGGCGGCTGGATGCGTGACAGCTCCGGCAAGATCCGCCCGAAGATCGGTGGCCGTTTCCGGGTACTGGCGAACATCTTCGCCAACCCGGACCTGCCCCAGATTGACGACTACTACGAGCCGTTCGATTTCGACTACCAGCACCTGCACACCGCTGGCGACAGCAAGCACCAGCCGGTTGCCCGGCCGCGCTCGCTGATCTCCGGCCAGCGCATGCAGAAAATCGAATGGGGTCCGAACTGGGAGGAAATCCTCGGTACCGAATTCGCCAAGCGCCGCAAGGACAAAAACTTTGACCAGGTGCAGGCGGACATCTACGGCCAGTTCGAAAACACCTTCATGATGTACCTGCCGCGCCTGTGCGAGCACTGCCTGAACCCGGCGTGTGTTGCCAGCTGCCCGAGTGGTGCCATTTACAAGCGTGAGGAAGACGGCATCGTCCTGATCGACCAGGACAAGTGCCGTGGCTGGCGGATGTGTGTCTCCGGCTGCCCGTACAAGAAGATCTACTTCAACTGGAAAACCGGCAAGTCCGAGAAGTGCATTTTCTGCTACCCGCGGATTGAAGCCGGCATGCCCACCGTGTGTTCCGAGACCTGTGTTGGCCGGATTCGCTACCTCGGTGTGCTGCTGTACGACGCAGACCGCATCGAGGAAGTGGCCAGCGCCCCGGGCGAGCATGAACTCTATGAAAAGCAGCTGGAAATCTTCCTGGACCCGTTCGACCCGAAAGTGATCGAGCAGGCGAAGAAAGATGGCATCCCGATGAACGTGATCGAAGCCGCCCAGCAGAGCCCGGTGTACAAGATGGCGGTGGACTGGAAACTGGCCCTGCCGCTGCACCCGGAATACCGCACCCTGCCCATGGTCTGGTACGTGCCGCCCCTGAGCCCGATCCAGTCCGCGGCGGAAGCCGGCAAGGTCGAATTCGACGGCATACTGCCGAAGATCGAAAGCTTGCGGATCCCGGTGAAGTATCTGGCCAACCTGCTTACAGCTGGTGACGAGAAGCCGATTGTCCGGGCTCTCAAGCGGATCATGGCCATGCGTCTGTACAAGCGTGCCGAGACCGTTGAAGGCAAGGAAGACCTGCGCGCCCTTGAAGAAGCCGGTCTGACCAAGGCCCAGGCGGACGAGATGTACCGCTACCTGGCCATCGCCAACTACGAGGACCGCTTCGTGATTCCCACCAGCCACCGCGAGCTGGCGAAAGAAGCCTTCCCCGATGCCACCGCCCATGGCGAGCGCAACGGTTGCGGCTTCAGCTTCGGTGAAGGCTGCAACGGCGACAGCAAGTTCAACATGTTCGGTGGCCGCAAACAGACCACCAGCATGGTCCAGAAGTTGTCGACCGTGAAGCAGGTTGACCCGAAACAGCTGCAGGAATAAGGAGGCCGCGATGCAACTTTTAAAAGTACTGGCACGGGTACTTGAGTACCCGACCGAAGAACTCCAGGCCTCCAAAGATGCCCTCATTGCCGCTGTCCTTGAGGACAGCCGGCTGCCGAGGCAGAACAAGGAGCAACTGCTGCGCTGTGTGGAAATGGTCTGCGATGGCGACCTGCTGGACATGCAGGAGAACTACGTTGGCATGTTCGACAAAGGCAGGGCCACGTCGCTGCTGCTGTTCGAACACGTGCACGGGGAATCCCGCGACCGTGGTCAGGCCATGGTGGACCTGATGGAGGAATACCGCAGCAACGGTCTGGAAATCGATGCCAGGGAACTGCCGGATTACCTGCCGCTGTTCCTGGAATACCTCTCCACCCGCCCCTGGGACGAGATCCAGAACTGGCTGGAGGACATCCACCATATCCTGGGCTTGCTGGGTGAGCGTCTGTACCAGCGGGAAAGCTTCTATCACGTGGTGATGGATTCGCTGCTGACTCTCTCCGGGCGTGCGGCAAACCGCCAGGAGCTGGCTCAGATCGTCGCCTCGGAAGAGCGCGACGACACCCCGGAGGCTCTGGACAAAGTCTGGGAAGAGGAAATGGTGAAGTTTGTTGATGATCAGGGCAGCTCCTGCAGTACCGGCAGTGTTGTAGGCCAACGCCGCCGGGAACTGGAACAGACCCAGACCATTCACCTGAGTGATCAGCTGATGACGGACGCAACACCCCGTCAGGCAGGGCGCGCCTGAGGGCGCAGGAGGAAACGGAAATGATGTCCTATCTCAATACACTACTGTTCGGGGTTTATCCCTACATTGCTATCGCGATCCTCGTGATTGGTACCTGGGCTCGCTATGACCAGGGCCAGTTCACCTGGAAAGCCCATTCCAGCCAGATGCTGCGCAAGAAAAACATGGTGATGGCCAGCGTGCTGTTCCATGTCGGCGTACTGGTGATCTTCTTCGGTCACCTGGTGGGCCTGCTGACACCGCACGCGCTCTACGAGCCGTTCATGACCCCCGGCACCAAGCAGGTGATGGCGATCGTGGTTGGCGGAATCGCAGGCGTGATGGCGATTATCGGCGGCGCTATGCTCGCCTGGCGTCGTCTGACTGATCCACGTATCAAGGCCAGCAGCACCTTTGCGGACAACATGATCATCGTCATCCTTGTCATTCAGCTGGCACTCGGCCTGCTGACCATTCTGCCCACCATGGGTCACCTGGATGGCAGCACCATGCTCAAGTTCTCTGCCTGGGCCCAGGGCATTGTCACCCTCCAGGGCGGCGTGGCCGGCTACATTGCCGACGTGCACTGGATCTACAAGACCCACATCTTCCTGGGCCTGACCATCTTCGTACTCTTCCCGTTTACCCGACTGGTGCACATGCTCAGCGTGCCGGTGGAGTATTTCGGGCGCAGGTACCAGGTGGTTCGCAAGCGCGCCTGATGCAAATGAAATCGGGGTCGGATGAAAGCATTCATCTGACCCCATGTTTACCGAGGTTATTGCTATGCAACTCATCCCCGTCGGCGACGCCGAAGAACCCAGAAACCAGTTCCCGCCGGTCACCGTGGGTGAAACCCTCATCGGCGAAGACGACATCGCCCGGGAAATGCAGCACCACCCGGCCGAAGAAGTCGCCGAAGCCTGGCATGAAGCCGCCAGAAGCCTCGTCATCCGCGAGCTCCTCCTGCAACAGGCCAGCCGCCTCAAGCTCGACGACATCGCCGACGAGGAAGACCGCATTGCCCGGGTACTGGAACTCGAACTCAACGTCCCGGACCCCACCGAACAGGACTGCGAACGCTTCTATAACGCCAACCCGGCCCGCTTCCGCAGCCCAACGCTGATGGCCGTCAGCCACATCCTCCTCGCTGCTGCCCCGGACGACGTCCAGGAACGCATCCGCCAGGAAGAAGCCGGCCAACAGCTGCTGTCGTCCCTCATCGACGGCCGCTCCCAGTTCGCCGAACTGGCCAAACAATACTCTGCCTGCGAATCCCGCCACCAGGGCGGCAGCCTCGGCCAGATCAGCAAGGGCCAGACAGTGGACGAATTCGAGCGCCCCGTCCTGTCCCTGGAAGAGGGCCTGAACCCGGAACTGATCGAAACCCGCTACGGCTGGCACATCGTCCGCGTCGACCAACGCATCGACGGCCAGCAGCTCCCGTATGAGCACGTCAAACCCCAGATCCGACAGTACCTGAGCGAGAGTGTAACCCGCCGGGCGTTTCGTCAGTACCTGCAGGTTCTGGCAGCGGAAACTGGCGTAGAAGGAGTAGATCTCGAGCTGCCCGACTCGCCACTAATGCAGTAAAAGGCGCGCGACCAAAGCCTGGAGACTGGCAGGAACCCCCTTTCCAAAACTGTCTGCAGCCATGGATGGCTGCAGTCAAGCGCCACATGGATGTGCCGCAAGGAGCGTGTTTTGGAAAGGGGGTTCCTGCCAGTCTGTACTCGATGTTCAGTGCGCCAGGCGCCAGACCTAGCGGTAGCCTTTTCGACTCAAATTAGTTAGCAAAAAAACACTTTGAGTTAGATCAATTACTCCCGAATAACCCCCCGACTACCCCCATGGGGGGAGCGATTTTCCCCCAGTATCCTTCTACTATTTAAATCATGATTTCGCATGCATGAATATGCAGAGAGGATACACCAATGGCACTGACCCAAACGGCCGAAACCCGCTACACCAAACCCGTGCTCGTCGCCGTCAACAAACCCTTTGACGACGAAGACGGCCTCCAGGCCCTGCGCAGCCATCCACTGTTCTCGGAACTCAATGGCAAAGACCTGCAGCACCTGATCCAGCAATCCCGAAGAATCCGCCTTGGCCATCACCAGCTGCTCTATCGCCAGGACATGCCGGCGCACCATTTCTTCTTCGTGATCTCCGGCCGCTTGCGTCTTTACCGCCTGGACTCCTCCGGCATCGACCGAACTCTCGACAGCATCGCCCCTGGCGACTGCTTCGCCGAAGTCATGATCTATGCCGATCCGCCCCGGTATGCCTGCTACGCCGAGGCCCTGAAATCCAGCGAGGTTCTGATGATCCCCGTGAAAGCCTACCAGGACATGCTGGAAAGCAACCCGAAATACGCCCAGGCAGCCCTGCGGCATTACGCCAAACGCGCGGTTTCCCGGTTCCACGACCTGGAAATCATGACCGTACAGAACGCCCGTGACCGCCTGATCCGCTACCTGATCGACCTGCTGCCCAATGGCGCAGATGAGGGTGGAGAAGTCGAGTTGCCGCTACCCAAGTGCCTGGTGGCCTCCAGGCTGGCCATGCAGCCGGAGACTTTCTCCCGGATTCTGGCGGACCTGAAAGCCAACGGCCTGGTGCGGGTCAACCGCAGCCGACTGTTCATCTCGGATCCGCAGCGTCTGATTGAGATCAGCCAGTAACGGATCACATTCAAACCTCCAGGCTTTTTGGAAAGGGGGACAAGTGACATCGAGAAAGCAACGTCCACTGATTTACTCGTGTTCCGGCTGCTCTGACGTGGCGCAGCTGGCCAACAATGTGGCGGTAAGTCTGGACCATGCCGGCGAATTCGAAATGTCCTGCATCTCGGGCGTTGGCGGCAAGGTGCCGTCCCTGGTGAAAACCGCCAGATCCGGTCGCCCGATCACGGTTATTGATGGCTGCCCGTTGCACTGTGCCCGGGCCTGTCTCGAGAACATCGGTGTGGAGCCCGATGAGCATGTCCGGCTCTACGACTTCGGCTTCAAGAAACATTATGGACAGAGCTACGGCGAAGATGCCGTGGAAGAAGTCTGCGACGAAGTTCGCAGGCTCACCTCGTCCGACCAGCTCATTGCCCGCCACGCGTAAATCGCAGCGGCCCGGTACCAGTAAGGATTCACCAAGATGATCAGCAGTTACAGTGACCTGATTCAGGCCTCCCACAGCCAGCAGGAGCCCCAGCGCCTGCTATTCGTTTTCTGCCGGGCAGAGTTGCCGGACGA
>NZ_DDOI01000136.1:24205-32570 GCF_002341575.1 Marinobacter sp. UBA2498
CTCCCCGGAAGAAAGAGCCGCTTTTGAGCGCGGTGAAGGCGGCGCCCTGACGCCGGTGATCTGCGTCGACAAGACGCCCGAAGAGGCACCGGATTTCGGGGCCTTGCAAGAAGAATCCCGGGCCACAGGCCAGTCCTGGGATGTGGTGTTCGTCGCCGCCATGTCCGGCCGCGGTGGCACGCCCCCATCCACCGATGAGGCGCAGCAGCCGCTGACCATGATGGTGGAGTCCATCCGCCTCGGCCATATAAGTAATTACCTCCCTCTCGATTCATACGGAAACGCTGTCAGCCTGGGCTGACAGCGTGAAGTCGATCAGTTCCTCCGCCAGGTGTATTCAATAAGAGGTATTTGATTTTCCTCTAATTTGCCTAGGCTGAAGCAATAAGGCGCTTTTTCTCAGGGAGTCTTCTGTGTCCGTTTTTTCCCGCTTCGCTTTTGTCTTTTTCGCGTCGATCATGGCCATGGCCCTGGATGCAGCGCCTCTGTCCAAGTATGAGCCCGTTGCCGGTCGTCAGGTCATTGAGCAGGCGTTTCCCGATGTCACCCGGGTGATTCCCCGGAAAGGCAATCGGGCCATCCAGGAGCTCTACGTCCGTAAGGAGTTGGTGGGCTACGCCTATCAGTCACTGGATTTTGTCCAGACCCCCGCCTACTCGGGCAAGCCGGTCAATGCCATGGTGGTGCTGGATGCCGAAGGCACCATCAAGGCCGCCAAGGTAATCCACCACGACGAACCCATTCTCCTGGTGGGCATACCCGAAAGCAAAATGCACGCCTTTACCGATCAGTACACGGGCCTCAAAGCGGACCAGCGGGTAACCGTGGGCGGAACCTCTTCGGAACGAAAGGTGGCCGTTGACGGATTGTCCGGGGCCACTGTGACCGTGATGGTGATCAATGAAGTGATCATGCGCACTGCCCACCGGGTGGGAGTGGAACTGGGCATGGTTGAAGGCGAGGATGGAACCCGTCCGCCTCTGGCGACCGTCGACAAACAGGCCTTTGAACAGAAAACCTGGCAGGAACTGACCGGTGACGGCTCGGTGCGCCGGTTAATGCTTACCAAGGGCCAGGTGGATGATTCCTTCAAGGGGACGGAAGCCGAAGGCGTTGATACCGCGGGCCCGGAGGAACGCAAAGAGCCGCTGATTGATCTGTATGCCGCTTACCTGGATGCGCCCACCATCGGCCGGAATCTGCTGGGCGAGAGCCAGTACCAGTGGCTGACATCCGAGCTGGAGGAGGGCGAGCATGCCATTGCCGTGATGGCCAACGGTGAATACTCCTTCAAAGGATCGGGTTACGTTCGCGGCGGCATCTTCGACCGTATCCAGATTCGCCAGTTTGGTGACACCTTTAACTTCCGTGACCTGGACTTCTACCGGCTGAGTGATGTCTATGCCGAGGGCATGCCGGAGTTCACCGAGATGGCGATCTTCATCATTCGCCAGCAATACAACTTCGATCCCGGTACACCGTGGACACTCGAGCTCACGGTGAAGCGCCAGACCGGGCCGCTGGACAGCGAATTCCAGGTATTCCCGCTGGAGTACCAGCTGCCGGAGCAGTATTACACCCGTCCGGAGACAGTTGTCTCCGAGGAAGAATGGCTGGAGAGCCAGCCCATGTGGGTGCAGGTGTGGTACCAGCGGGAGTTCCAGATTGTGGTGCTCGGTATTGGTATCGGCGTGCTGATGTTTATCCTGTTCTTCCAGGACTGGCTGGTGAAAAAACCCAGAATCATGCGTTGGATCCGCCACGCATTTCTGACCTACACCCTGTTCTTCATCGGCTGGTTTGCCATGGGGCAGCTGTCCATCGTCAACGTGCTCACGTTTGTGAACAGCCTGATCAGTGGCTTCAGCTGGGAAACCTTCCTGATCGACCCGGTGATTTTCATTCTCTGGGCCGTGGTGGCAGGCATCATCCTGCTCTGGGGCCGGGCGGTTTACTGTGGGTGGTTGTGCCCGTTCGGCGCGCTGCAGGAACTGCTGAACGAAATTGCCCGCAAGCTGAAAGTACCCCAATACACCGTGCCTTTTGCCGTGCACGAGCGGCTATGGGCCATCAAGTACATCATTCTGCTGGTGTTGTTCGGAGTGTCGCTGGATTCCATGGCGACCGCCGAACGGCTTGCAGAGGTGGAGCCGTTCAAGACCGCCATCACCCTGAAGTTTGATCGCAGCTGGCCTTTCGTGACTTACGCCGTGTTGCTACTGGTGGTCAACCTGTTCACCCGCAAAGTGTTTTGCCGCTACATGTGTCCGCTGGGCGCGGCTTTGGCACTGCCAAGCAAACTGCGAGTGTTCGACTGGCTCAAACGCCGCAAGGAATGTGGCAATCCTTGCCGGCTGTGCGATCACGAGTGTGAAGTTCAGGCGATCCACCCGGACGGCCACATCAACTACATGGAATGCCATTACTGCCTGGACTGCCAGATGACCTATTTCGATGACCACAAGTGCCCACCGCTGATCGTCAAGCGACGCGGCAAGCGCCGTGGCCATAACGCACCAGGCCACCCGGAGGAAATACCCGTGGTTCAGGTGTCTTGAGTAGTCCCATAAAAAGAAAGCACGAGAAGCAAAACCGCCATTACCAATAACGGAGTTGGATGTTATGAAAAAAAGAGATGATCTGACCAAGGATACCCAGGCGCTTCCCGAGAGCGGGCAGAGTCGCCGCCGGTTCATGGGTGCCGCGGCACTCGCCGGTGTTGCCGGGGCAACCGGCCTTGGTGCTGCAGTGATGTCACGGGAATCGTTCGCGGCTGCCGCCGAAGAAGCCCGCAATAAATACGTTGTGCACCCCGGCGAACTGGACGAGTACTACGGTTTCTGGAGTGGTGGTCACTCCGGTGAAGTACGGGTCCTGGGCATCCCATCCATGCGGGAACTCATGCGTATCCCCGTGTTCAACGTGGATTCTGCGACAGGCTGGGGGATTAGCAACGAGAGCAAAGACGTATTGGGCCATGACAATACCCACCTGAACGGTGACTCCCACCACCCGCATATTTCCATGACGGATGGCCGTTACGATGGCAAGTATCTGTTCATCAATGACAAGGCCAATACCCGGGTTGCCCGTATCCGTCTGGACATCATGAAGTGTGACAAGATCACCGCCATTCCCAACGTTCAGGCCATCCATGGTCTGCGGCTGCAGAAGGTGCCGAAGACCAAGTACGTCTTCTGTAACGGGGAATACGTGATCCCGCACCCGAACGACGGCAGCGATACCAGCCTTGAAAACAGCTATACCATGTTCAATGCGGTGGACGCGGAAACCATGGAAGTGGCCTTCCAGGTGATTGTGGATGGCAACCTGGACAACACCGATGCAGACTACACCGGCAAATACGCCTGTGCCACCTGCTACAACTCGGAGAAGGCACTGGATCTGGCCGGCACCATGCGCAACGATCGGGATTGGGCCGTCGTGTTCAACATCGAGCGCATCGAGAAGGCAGTCCGGGACGGTAACTACAAGACCCTGGGCGACTCCAAGGTGCCTGTGGTGGACGGTCGTGCAGGCTCGGACCTGACCCGCTACATCCCGGTTCCCAAGAACCCGCATGGCCTGAATACCTCCCCGGACGGCAAGTACTTTATTGCCAATGGCAAGTTGTCGCCAACGGTCACCATTATTTCGATCGAGAAGCTGGATGACCTGTTCGACGGAGCGATTGAGCCCCGTGATACCGTGGTGGGTGAGCCAGAGCTGGGTCTTGGGCCCCTGCACACCACATACGACGGTCGGGGTAACGCCTACACCACTCTGTTTATCGACAGCCAGGTGTGCAAGTGGAACATTGCCGATGCCATCAGGCACTACAACGGCGAGGACGTGAACTACATCCGCCAGAAGCTGGATGTGCATTATCAGCCGGGCCACAACCACGCGTCTCTGACCGAATCCCGGGATGCCGATGGCAAGTGGCTGGTGGTGCTGTCGAAGTTCTCCAAGGACCGGTTCCTGCCGGTTGGACCTTTGCATGCGGAGAACGACCAGCTGATCGATATCTCCGGCGAGGAGATGAAGCTGGTTCACGATGGCCCGGCCTTCGCCGAGCCCCACGACTGCATTCTGGTCCGTCGTGATCAGATCAAGACCAGGAAGATCTACGATCGTGACGATCCGTTCTTTGCCTCTGCCGTTGAGCAGGCCAAGAAGGATGGCGTTACTCTGGAAGCCGACAACAAGGTTATCCGCGATGGCAACAAGGTTCGTGTTTACATGACCTCAATTGCGCCGCAGTACGGGATGACGGAGTTCAAGGTGAAGCAGGGTGATGAGGTGACCGTGTATGTGACCAACCTGGACACCATTGAGGATGTGACCCACGGTTTCTGTATGGTGAACCATGGTGTGAGCATGGAGGTCAGTCCGCAGCAGACGGCTTCGGTGACCTTCAAGGCGGATCGTCCCGGGGTGCACTGGTACTACTGCAACTGGTTCTGTCATGCGCTGCATATGGAGATGCGCGGTCGCATGATTGTAGAGAAGGCCTGATTTAGGTCGGTCTTGCCGGGGCCTGATGATCGGGCCCTGGCAAGCCTGCTGCTTGGGTGTGGCAAACCGATGGCAAAGGGCTTTCCGAAACACGCCCGCGAGTACGTCCCTGTAGGGCTCGGATCGGGCCATCCATGGCCCTCTACGGTTTCGGAAAGCCCTTTGCCATCGATTTGCTCGAAGTAAAGTGCAGTTCGCCAATTTCCTTACTCTTGAGAAACGTTGATGTATCGAATTTTGCGTTATGGAGTGGCCCTGACAGTCGCTCTGTTATCGCTGACCGCGCAAGCGGACCTGCAAGAACAGCTTGATGCCCTGGAACCGGGCGCGAGCTTTGAGCTTCCCCCTGAACAGATTTCGTCTCTGGCAATCCGGGTGCCCGGGGTGTCTGTGTCTTGCCATGCCGAGACGGTGATTGACCCCGGCGGGCAGGGCAATGCGGTGGATATCGTCGCCGAGAGGGTGACGTTTTCCGGATGTGCCGTTCGCAACTGGGGCAGCAATCTGAACGAGCTGGATGCGGGGATTTTTGTGGCTCGGGAGGCCAGGGGCGCGGTGGTTGAGAACAATCGTTTGCAGGGGCCGGCGTTCGGGGTGTGGCTGGATGCAACGCCGGATGTGACGGTCCGCGATAATCGGATTCGCGGTGATGACAGTCTGCGTCCGAATGACCGGGGCAATGGGATTCATCTGTTCAATACCACCGGCGCGCTGATTGAAGGCAATGACATCCGTCGGACGCGGGATGCGATTTATATGGAGACGGCGAATAACAATACGATCCGGGTCAATGAGATGGCGGATCTGCGTTATGGCATCCATTACATGTACTCGATGAATAATCTGCTGGAGAACAATGTCACCCGTAACACGCGAACCGGTTATGCGCTGATGCAGAGCAAGCGTCTGAAGGTGATTAACAACCGGTCGGTTAATGATGAGAACTACGGGATTCTGATGAATTTCATTACTCAGTCAGAGCTGCGGGGGAACGTGGTGACGGGCGTGTCCCAGGGGCAGACCGCCGGTGTTGCCATTGAGGGGGCTGAAGGTAAGGCGGTGTTTATCTACAACTCGCTGTACAACACCTTTGAAGGCAATGTCTTTGCCGACAGTAATATCGGAATTCATCTGACGGCGGGTTCGGAAGACAACGAGGTTTTTGGCAACGCGTTCGTGAACAATCAGCGTCAGGTGAAGTATGTCGCCACCCGCACGCAGGAGTGGTCCAGTGACGGTAAGGGCAATTACTGGAGTGATTACCTGGGCTGGGACCGGGATCAGGATGGCGTTGGCGATGTGCCCTATGAGCCCAATGACAACGTGGACCGGCTGCTGTGGAAATACCCGGAAGCCAAGGTTCTGATGTTCAGCCCGGCGGTGGATACCCTGCGCTGGGTGCAGGCTGCGTTTCCGGTGGTCAAGTCCGCCGGTGTGACCGATTCCCATCCCCTGATGCGGATGCCCGCAGAGCTTCAACCGGAGAACCGATGAGCTGTTTTCGTCTTGAGAATGTGAGTTACCGGTACGACAAGAGCCCGGTCCTTACGGGGATCGACCTGACTCTGGAGCCGGGGGAGATTCTGGGGTTGTTCGGCCATAACGGGGCCGGTAAGACAACCTGTATCAAGCTGATCCTGGGGCTCATGAACCCCAACCAGGGATCGGTTTCCGTGCTTGGCGGCCATGCCGGCGATCCGCAGGTAACCCAGCACATCGGTTACCTGCCGGAGAACGTGATGTTCTATCCGCAGCTGACCGGTCGGGAGATTCTGAACCATTTCGCCCGGTTGAAGGGCGCGTCCCTGCAACAGGTGCCGCAACTGCTCGAACAGGTTGGCCTTGGCGATGCGATGGGTGCCCGCACCAAGACCTACTCGAAAGGCATGCGCCAGCGTCTTGGTCTGGCCCAGGCGCTGTTGGGTAAGCCCAGGCTGCTGATGCTGGACGAGCCTACGGTGGGGCTGGATCCGGTCGCCACGGCAGACCTGTACCGGTTGCTCCGGGAGCTGCGTGATGGGGGCACGGGCATTGTGCTGTGTTCCCATGTCCTGCCCGGTGTCGAGCCTTACATCGATCGTGCGGCCATTCTCACCGATGGCGCACTGAAGGCCGCTGGCGATCTGGCCGCACTGAGGCGGCAGGCGAATATGCCGGTAACCCTGTCTCTGGAACCAGCCAACAGTATCTCGGCGCTGGAACATGTGATCGACAGCGCTTCGAGCAGCAGTGGCCTGATCATCAAGTCCGATAGCGGGCGCCTGCGGGTGGATCTGCAGCCAAGGGATAAAATGGCCTTGCTGCATGCAGTGATGGCGTCGGGTGAAGTGGCAGATATCAGCATTCATCAACCCAGCCTGGAAGACATCTACGTGCACTTTATCGGTTCGGGTGGCCTGGCCCACCGGGGAGGCAGCCAATGAACAGTATCTGGACCATTGCCCGCAAGGAACTCAGTGACAGCCTGCGCAACCGCTGGCTGATGGCCATTTCCCTGGTTTTCGCCACCCTGGCTTTGGGCATCGCCTGGTTTGGCGCCGCCGCCTCCGGGCAGGTGGGATATGCCTCCACGCCGGCCACCATTGCCAGCCTGGCGAGCCTTGGAATCTTCCTGATCCCGTTGATTGCACTGTTGCTGGCCTACGATGCCATCGTCGGGGAAGAAGAGGGTGGAACCCTGCTGTTACTGTTGACCTACCCACTCAGCCGCAGCCAGTTGCTGCTCGGCAAGTTCCTGGGCCATGGCCTGACCCTGGCTCTCGCCACCGTGATTGGCTTCGGCGTCGCCGGCGTGGCCATTGCGGTGCTGGTGGAAAACGTTGCCATTGCCAGTCTCGCAGCAGCCATGCTGCGGTTTATTGGCTCCACCGTGCTTCTGGGGTGGGGCTTTATTGCCCTTGCCTACGTGATCAGTGTGCGGGTCAGCGAAAAGCCCATCGCCGCCGGCCTGGCCCTGGCGATCTGGTTCTTCTTCGTGCTGATCTTCGACCTGATGCTGCTGGGCACCCTCGTGGCCAGCGAAGGCCAGTTCAGTGCTGAACTGTTGCCCTGGCTGTTGATGCTCAATCCCACGGATGTCTACCGCCTGCTCAATATCGTTGCCTTCGGCGATACCGCCCAGCTCAGCGGCGTCCTCAGTCTCGGTGCCGATCTGCCCATCGGCGCCACCGGCCTGTGGATCGGCCTGGTGCTGTGGTTTGCCATCCCGCTGGGAGGCGCCCTGTTACTTTTCCGAAACCGTCGTATCTGAACGGAGTTATCCCGATGAACAGAAGTAAACTCAACTGGCTCCTCGCCGCTCTGGCAGCCATAACCCTCACCGCCTGTTCGGGCAATGAGGAGCAGACCATGGCCAAACCCGAACCGGTGCATTTCGAAAGCGGCGATGAATGCCACGTCTGCGGCATGGTGATCTCCAATTTCCCGGGCCCCAAGGGTGAGGCCATAACCGAGAAAGAGCAGCACGTCCGTAAGTTCTGCTCCACCAAGGACATGTTCGCCTGGATGCTCCAGCCGGAGAATGAAAACCGTGATCACACCCTCTACGTCCACGACATGACCCAGACCGAGTGGGAGCATCCGGACGACACCGCCCTGATCGACGCCCGGGACGCTTTCTTCGTGGTTGGCTCTGACCGCTCGGGCGCCATGGGGCCGACGCTTGCCTCCTTTGCGACCGAGGAAGCCGCCCACGGGTTCATGATGGAACATGGCGGTGAGGTTCTGAAATACAGTTCGATCACCATGGAGCATCTGAATACCGGCCTGGCGAAGCATGGTATGGATGGTATGGACGGAATGGACGGAATGGACCACTAGAAATGAAAAAGGGTCAGATGAAAGCTTT